>JAIWOG010000193.1 GCA_020217035.1 Magnetospirillum sp.
ACCGTTGCCGTGGATCGTTTCCTGTCCGAGGTGCGGGCGGCGTGACGACGTGGTAAAAGGCGGGGCAGGAACTCATCACCGGACCTGTCCCGCCGTGCCCGCATCCCCCGAAGACCTGTTCGCTTGTTTCCACCGGCTCGACATCGCCGTCCAAACCCACCACCACGCCCCGGCCTTCACCGTCGAGCAGGGCAACGAGGTGTGGGGCGCCATTCCCGGCATCCATTGCAAGAACCTGTTCCTGAAGGACGCCAAGGGCAAGCTGTGGCTGGTGGTGGCCCCCGCCCACACCAGGATCGACCTGAAAAGCCTGCCGCATCGCATCGGTTCGGCCCGGCTGTCCTTCGGCTCGGCGGACTTGCTGGGGCAGGTGCTGGGGGTCGAACCCGGCTCGGTCACCCCCTTCGCCCTGATCAACGACCACCAACGCCGCGTCACCCCGGTCTTGGATTCCTGGATGATGACGCAGCCGCTTTTGAATTTTCACCCCTTGCGTAACCATATGACCACCACCATCGCCAATGACGGCCTGCGCCGTTTCCTGGCCCATACCGGCCATGTGGCGGAAGTGGTGGAACTGTGACGAGAGTGATCGCATGAGCGAGGAAAGGATACAGGGGCCGGCGGGGCCGGAGCGCGTCGGCGCCCTGCGGGACGAGTTGCGACGACGCGGCCTGGCCGGTTTCGTGGTGCCCCGCGCCGACGAACACCAGGGCGAATACGTGCCGGCATCGGCCCAGCGCCTGGCCTGGCTGACCGGCTTCACCGGATCGGCCGGCATGGCTGTCGTGCTGGACCAACGTGCCGCCATCTTCGTGGACGGGCGTTACACCATCCAGGTGGCTCAGGAAGTGGACGGCGGCTTGTTCGAGATCCGCCACATGGTGGACCAGCCGTTGGGGCGTTGGCTGGACGAGGCGCTGAAACCCGGCGACCGTCTGGGCTACGATTCGTGGCTGCACACCGCCGAGCAGGCTCAGGCGTTGAAAGCGGCCTGCGACCGGGCCGGGGCGGAACTGGTGGCGTGCGACGGCAACCCGGTGGACAGGGTGTGGGCCGACCGTCCGCCGCCGCCCTGCCGGCCGGTGGTGGCGCATCCCTTGGTTTTCGCCGGCCGAACCTCGGCGGAAAAGCGTCTGGCGCTGTCCGACACGCTGCGGGCGGAACGCCTGGACGGCGCCGTGCTGACCGACCCGGCCTCCATCGCTTGGCTGCTGAACGTGCGCGGCGACGACGTGGCCTATGTGCCGCTGCCGCTGTCCTTCGCCATCGTCCACGGCGACGGCACGGTGCAATGGTTCCTGGACCCGGCCAAGTCCAGTCCCGCTTTGGCCGAGCACCTGGGGGACGGCGTCGCCATCCGCCACCCTGACGGCTTCCTGACGGCCTTGGGCGCCATGAAGGGGCGGGTGCGGGTGGACAAGGCCACCGCCCCCATGGCGGTGGTGCAGGCGTTGAGCGTGGCGGGCGTCAGCGTCGACCAGGGCGCCGATCCCTGCGCCCAGGCCAAGGCTTGCAAGAATCCGGTGGAACTGGCGGGTAGCCGGGCCGCCCATCGCCGCGACGGCGCCGCCATGGTGCGCTTCCTGGCCTGGCTGGACCGACAAGTCGACGTGGACGAACTGACGGCGGCCGAGCGCCTGTGCCAGTTCCGCGCCGAAGGTCAGCATTTTCGCGGATTGTCGTTTCCCACCATCGCCGGGGCCGGACCCAATGGCGCCATCGTCCATTACCGTTCAAGCGAACGGACCAACCGCAAGCTGCTGCCCGGTCAACTGTTCCTGCTGGATTCCGGGGCGCAATATCTGGACGGCACCACCGACGTCACCCGCACCTTGGCCATCGGCACGCCGTCGGCGGAAATGCGTCACCGCTTCACCCTGGTGCTGAAGGGCCACATCGCCATCGCCCAGGCCACCTTCCCGGAAGGCACCACCGGCAGCCAGTTGGACATCCTGGCGCGGCGTGCGTTGTGGGCGCACGGGCTGGATTACGACCACGGCACCGGCCATGGCGTCGGCTCGTATCTGTCGGTGCACGAAGGTCCCCAACGCATTTCCAAGGTGGGAACCGGGGCGGTGCCGCTGCGGGCCGGGATGATCGTGTCCAACGAGCCGGGCTATTACAAGGCCGGCGCCTATGGCATCCGCATCGAAGCCCTGGTGGCGGTCGAGGAACGGCCGCTGCCGGAAGGCGGCGAACGGCCGCTTTTGGGCTTCGAGACCCTGACCCTGGTGCCCATCGACAAGAAGCTGGTCGAGGTCGGGCTGTTGGATGGGGGCGAGCGCACCTGGCTGGATGCCTATCACGCCCGGGTGTGGGACGATGTCGCGCCGCTGGTGGACGATGCCGCCCGGGATTGGCTGAAACGCGCCACCGCGCCCTTGGCCTAGCCTTGTTGCCGCTGAAGCGGAAACAAGGCTAGGCTTTTAAAATGGCCCGTGCCGGGCTGCTCAATCGCCGCTCGGGCTGAGAGCATTTCCACGCTTCGCATGACAATGCTCAAGGAAAATCCCATGACCTTCATCGCCATGAACCGTTTCCGCATCGCCAAGGGCCGCGAAGCCGAGTTCGAGGACATCTGGGCGACCCGCGAAAGCAACCTGCCGGGTCTGCCCGGCTTCGTGTCGTTCAAATTGCTGCGTGGCCCGACCAGTGACGACCACACTTTGTTCGCCTCGCACGTGGTGTGGGAAAGCCGCCAGCATTTCGAGGATTGGACCCGCTCGGAAGCTTTCCGCAAATCCCATGGCGGCACGGCGCGTTCGGCCGGGCTGTATCTGGGGCCGCCACACTTCGAAGGCTTCGAAGTGGTGATGGAATAGCGTCCGCTGCGGTAAACCGGCAAAGCAACACGGATGAACACGAATGGATCGGATGGGCACGGATTAAAGATATCCGTGTTTATCCTGTTTATCCGCGTCCATCCGTGTTGCGTTGGAACGTCGGTTGGGTAACCGCTAGGGCGTCCAGCCGGGCGGCGCCATTTCGAAACCGGCGAAGTCGAAGGCAGGCGCCACCACGCAGGACACCAGGGTCCATTCCCCCAGTGGTTCGGCGGCCTGCCAGAAATGGGCAGGGATCACCGCTTGTGGGACTTGTCCGGCCAGCACGTCGCCGCCCAAGATGATCTCGGTCACCGGGGCGCCGTGGGCTTCGGCCATCGACAGCTTCAACGGCTCGCCGCCATGCCACAGCCAGATTTCCACCGCGTCCACCTTGTGCCAATGCGACCGTTCGCCGGATTGCAGCAAATAATGGATGGCGGTGCAGGCGCCACGCCCGCCATCTTCGGCGGCGTGGCGATAGGTTTCGGCGTAATGGCCGCCTTCCGGATGGGGCCGCAGCCCCAACCGGTCGATGACGGCTTTTGCGTCGCTCATTCCTGCGGTTCGGTGTCGCGCACCGAACGGCGGTTGTGGATGGTGGTGAACCAATGGGCCAGATGCGGACGGCCGCTGCGCCAATCGGCGACGGCCTTGCGGAAATCCAGGTACCCGAGCGCACAGGCGACGCTGATCGGGCCGATCAGGAACACGCCGCCCCAATGGCCGACTTCCTTTTCCAGCACGTCGAGGGCGCGGATGATGGCGGCCTGCTGGCGGTCCATCCAGCCGTCCCAGCGCTTGTCCTCGGGGCGCATGGTCTGTTCGATGCGGATGGCCACCGCGGCGTCCAGGATGCCGTCGGCCAGGGCCTGCAGGGTCAACTGGCGCCAGCGTTCAACCGGATGGTCGGGGAACAGCTTGTGGCCGGAATGCAAGCTGTCCAGGTATTCGCAGATGACCGGCGAATCATACAGCACGGTGCCGTTGTCCAGGGTCAGGGCCGGGATCTTCGACAACGGGTTCTCGGCGACGAAATCGGCTTCCGACGCCCAGGCGTTGGTCTTGATCATTTCCAGCTTGTCGTCCACGCCGCATTCGATGGCGGTCATCCAGGCCTTGCGGGCGTAGGGCGAGGTATGGGAATAGCGCAGTTTCATGGCAAGACGTTCTCCTGGGATTGGGGATCGGCCGGGTTGGTTCGGCCTTGTGGTTCCCTCTGCTGTCCTGATTAAAACACATCCTTGCGGCGACGCAATTCGCCGAACACAAGCGCCGGGTCGGTTCCGGGGGCAAGGCCGACGGCGCGGGCCACCGAGGCCACGTCGGCGCGCAGGAACGGATTGGCGGCGCGTTCCTGGGTCAGGGTGGTGGGCACGGTGGGGCGGCCTTGGGCACGCAGCGCCGTCACCGCCTCGATCCGGGCCTGCATGGCCGGGTTGTCGCGTTCCACCAGCCGGGCGAAACGGCCGTTGGCGGCGGTGTATTCGTGGGCGCAATAGATCAAGGTGTCGCCCGGCAGGTCGCGCAGGCGGGTCAGGCTGGCCCACATCTGCTGGGCGGTGCCTTCGAACAGGCGGCCGCAGCCCAGGGAAAACAAGGTGTCTCCGCAAAACAGGGCGTGGCTGTCGGGGAACCAGAAGGCGATGTGGCCGCTGGTGTGGCCCGGCGTCTCGAACACCATGGCTGCCGCGTGGCCCAGCAGGAAGGTGTCGCCGTCGCCCACTTCCAAGTCGATGCCTGGGATGCGCTGCGAATCCTTGCGGGCGCCTACCACCTGGGCCCCGGTGGCGGCTTTCAGGTCCAGGTTGCCGCCGGTGTGGTCGCCATGGTGATGGGTGTTCAAGATGTGGGTCAGCCGCCAGCCCTTTGCCGCCAGCGCTTCCAGAACCGGTTCGGCGACGGCGGGATCGACGACGGCGGTGGCGCCGCTTTCCTCTTCATGGGCCAGATAGACGTAGTTGTCGGACAGAACCGGGATCTGATGGACGACGACATGGGCCATGCGGGCCTCCTTTATCCGACGATCTTGTAGATCACCACGTCGCGGCTGGTGCGGTCTTCCAGTTCCAGGCTGGTGGCGACGCGCATGCGGGCCACTTCCAGCAATCCATGCTTGGGCAGATAGGCGCGGCCGGGATCGGCCATCAGCACCAGGGCGCCGTCGGCGGCCAGTTTCTTCAGCCACGGATAGATGTATTCGGTCATCGGCCGTTCGTAGCAGACGTCGCCGGCCACCACCACGTCCCAGCGGCATTCCTGGCCGACGATGTCCTGGCACAGCACCTCGACGGCGACGTCGTTCAATTCGGCGTTCAGCCCGATGGCGGCGGCGGCCATGGAATCGATTTCCACCGCCTGCACATGGGCGGCGCCGTTCCTGGCGGCGGCGATGGCCGACGCGCCGCTGCCGGCGGCGAAGTCCAGAACCCTTTTTCCGCGCACCATGTCCGGGTTGTCCAGAACATAGCGGGTCAGCGCCTGACCTCCGGCCCAGCAGAACGCCCAATAGGGCGGCGGCAGGTTGACCCGCAGCAGCGCCGCCTCGGTGGCTTCCCAAAGCGGTGTCACCTCGGTGGCCGTCCACATGGAAATTTCCGGGCAGGCCGGCGGTTGGGCAACTTCTGTGTTGGCCTTGATGAAGGCGATGGGGTCGTCGATCATGGCAGCACCTTGCCGGCGACGATGGCGGCCAGCAGCCCCCACCCGAACAGGCGGTTGGATTTGAACTTCGTAAGGCAATCGGTGGAATCGTCCTGGTCCAGCGTCGCCACCTGCCAAGCCAACTGGCCGGCGGCGGCCAGCAGCAGCGGATAGAACAGCCACGACAGGCCGGCGGCCCAGCCGGAGGCTGCGATCAGCGCCACCGCTCCGGCATAGAAGACGACCAAGGCCGGCCGGGTCTTGTCGCCCAGGCGCAGCGCGGACGACTTGACGCCGATCAGTTGGTCGTCGTCCTTGTCCTGGTGGGCGTAGATGGTGTCGTAGCCAAGCGTCCACAGGATGCCGGCGGCATACAGCAAAGCCGGGGCCAGGGCGATGTCGCCGGTCACCGCCACCCAGCCCAGCAGCGCCCCCCAGTTGAAGGTCAGGCCCAGCCATGCCTGCGGCCACCAGGTGACGCGCTTCATCAGCGGATAGGGAAACACCAGGGCCAAGGATGCCACCCCCCACCAAAGGGCGGTTTCGTTCAACTGCACCAGCACCAGCAGGCCGGTCAGCAATTGGGCGGCCAGGAACAGGCCCGCCTGGGTCAGGCTGACGGCGCCCGACGGGATGGGGCGGCCCTTGGTGCGTTCCACCTGGGCGTCGAACTTGTGGTCGGCCATGTCGTTGACGGTGCAGCCGGCGCCGCGCATGACCACGGCGCCGACCGCGAACAGCGCCATCAATCCCCAGTCGGGCCAACCATTCGCCGCCAGGGCGATGCTCCACCAGCAGGGGAACAGCAGCAGCCAGGTTCCGATGGGGCGGTCCAGCCGCATCAGCCGCAGGTAAGGGCGTGCCGGCCGGGGCACCAGGCGGTCGATCCAGTTGCCGACGGGAATGTCGCCGTCAAGGGTGGGGCTTTGGCTCATGGGCCGCAGCCTAGACCAGTTTCCGCCAAAGCGGAAAGTTGAAAGTAGGCTGGTGTCAGCCGTTGCTGATGGTGGGGAAGCGGATGGGCTTGGGCTGCGGCGCCTTGTTGCGGTAAGCAAGGATGCCGTTGTTCCAGTAAAGGCCGTTGATGGCCCAGCCGCGCAGGGGGTCGGCTTCGACATTGGCGGGCTGCATGGGCTTGCCGTACAGATAGCCCTGGGCCAGACGCACCTTCAGCAGCTTCAGCAAGTTGGCGGTTTCGGCGGTTTCGACGAATTCGGCGATGGTGCCCACCTTCAGGTCGGCGCACAACTGGGCGATGGCCCGCAGGTAGGGGGTGGGTTCGGCCGAGCCGGAGACCTCGCGGATATAGGCGCCGTCGATCTTGACGTGGTCCACCTCCAACGCCCGCAAATAGTGGAAGGCGGCCGATCCGGCGCCGAAATCGTCCAGGCAGACGGCGAAGCCGGATTTGCGCAAGCTTTGCAGGATGGCGTTGACCGACGGCAGGTCGTCCACTTCCGCCGATTCGGTCAGTTCGAACAGCATGCGGCCGCGCAAGTCGGGACAGCCGGCGACCATGGACAAAAGTTTGCGGGCGGTCGGCGCGTGCGACAGCGACCGTCCCGACAAGTTGACGGCGAAGCGCAAGGACGGGTTGTTGCCGGCCGGCGAGCGCATGAAGTTGATGGCCCGGTTCAAGATGGCCATGTCCAAATTGCCGACGATGCCGACGTTCTCGGCGAAGGTGACGGTCTCGAACGGCGAGTTGGTGCCGGGGAAGCGCACCAGGCATTCGAAATGGTGCACGGCGTCGTTCCACAAATCGACGATGGGCTGGAACACCAGTTCGAAGCGCCCCTGGTCGATGACGTCCTTGATGTCGCGAATCTGCCCCACCGTGTCGGACAGCCGGGTGCTGACCTCCTTGGCCAGGTTGTTGATGCGGACGTCCTCGCCGCGGGAAAAGCGGTTCAGGGAATAAAGCAGGGCGTTGGTCGCCTCTTCCGGCGAGATGCCGCCGGCGTCCAGCGCGATGGTCGCCGCCTTCACCGGGCCGGGTTGCACGTCGGGCAGGAAGGCTTTGACCAGTTCGTTCAGGGCGCCTTCGATGGCGGTGGTGGTGACGTTGGGGGAATGGATGACGCCATAGCGGTTCTCGCCCAGTTCGCCGGCGGCGTCGCCGCCCATGGACACCGCCTTCAGGCGGTCGCCCAATTCGGCCATGAACTCGTCGGCCTTGACGGGGCCGGCGGCGGCGCGGACCTGTTCCACCGCCGGCAGTTCCAGCATGGTCAGCTGATAGGATTGTTCGGATTCGCCGCCCAAGGCCCCTTCGTCCATCATGCGCCGGGCCAGGACGGAAAAGTCCTCGCGGTTCAGCAACTGGCCGATGGGGGTGCGGTTTTCCGCCGGCACGTCCAAGGCGGCGGCATGGGTCAGGGCCAGCAGGCGGTGGCCGGGCTTGTCAGGATGGCGATAGCCGGCCAAGGCCACCGGCCGGGCAGGGCCGTCATGCAGGCCAGGGGTGTGCAGCAGCAGCAGGCGCACCCGTTCGCCCTCGTCCATGCGGGAAAGCGCCCGGTCCACCCGTTCCGCGTCCTGGGGGATGAAAACCGAGGCCACGTGCAAGCCGGTCAGCACGCGGGCCGGCTTGCTGGTCAAGGCCATGGCGGCGCCGACGGCGAAAACGATGGCGCCTTCGGTGTCCACCTCGATCAGCAGGTCGGCGGCGGCGAAGGCGAAAGCCACGTATACTTCCCGCGATGTGGCGATGTCACCGGCCGCCATGGTCCCCCGTCCGGATTGTGCTTAGTCTGTGCGGAAAATATGGCATGGGTGGTGCCGTCGCCGCCAGTGACGAGATGTGCCACCAAGGCTTGCTTTTCGTTTGCGTGGCGTTTATAAGCTTCCTCCTTCAAGCGAGCGTGGGCCTGATTAGGGCATGCCCCGCCGCTTGTACTCGCACGTAACCCTTTTCGCGAAGGAAGCGAAAATGCCCAAGATGAAGACCAAGAGCGCCGCCAAGAAGCGGTTCAAGCTCACCGGTACCGGCAAGGTCAAGGCCGGCGCCGCCAACAAGCGCCACTGCCTGTCGGCCAAGCCCAACGACATGAAGCGCCAGGCCCGCGGCACCTTCGTCCTGTTCAAGGCCGACGGTGAGAAGGTCAAGCAATTCTACCTGCCGAACGGAGCTAAGTAATGGCGCGCGTCAAGCGGGGCGTGACCACCCACGCCCGTCACAAGAAGATCATGAAGCTGGCCAAGGGCTATCGCGGCCGCGCTTCCACCTGTTTCCGCGTGGCGATCGAGAAGGTCGAAAAGGCGCTGCGTTACGCCTATCGCGACCGTCGCGCCAAGAAGCGCAATTTCCGCGCCCTGTGGATCCAGCGCATCAACGCCGGCACCCGCCAGTACGGCATGCCCTATTCGCGCTTCATGAACGGCCTGAAGAAGGCCGGCATCGTGCTGGACCGCAAGGTCCTGGCCGACATCGCCGCGCGCGAGCCGGAAGCCTTTAAGTCGCTGGTGCAAAAGGCCGAGGCGGCCCTGGGCTAAGGCGACTGCGCTTGGCAGTCTAGTTTGCTTAAGGGGGCTGCCCAGTGGGCGGCCCCCTTTTGCGTCCTGATGAGGGATGGACCATGGACGAGTTGCAGAAGATTCGCGCCGAGGCTTTGGCTTCGGTCGCCGCCGCCGACAGCCTCGAGGCTTTGGAGGCCGCCCGCGTCGCCACCTTGGGCAAGAAGGGCAGTATTTCCGCCCTGATGGGGGCGTTGGGCAAGATGGACCCGGAAGCCCGCAAGGAAGCCGGCGCCGCCATGAACGCCGCCAAGGACCAGGTCGCCCAAGCCATCGCCGAGGCCAAGGCCCGGCTGGAAGCCAAGGCGCTGGACGAGCGTCTGTCCCGCGAGCGCGTCGATGTGACGCTGCCAGTTCGTCCCGACACGCTTTCCGGCCGCGTTCACCCCATTTCCCAGGTGATGGAGGAAATGGCCGCCATCTTCGCCCAGATGGGCTTCGACGTGGCCGAAGGTCCCGACATCGAGGACGATTTCCACAATTTCACCGCGCTCAACATCCCGGCCGAGCACCCGGCCCGGCAGATGCACGACACTTTCTATTTCGGCGAACGCCAGGACGGCTCGCGCCATCTGCTGCGCACTCACACCAGCCCGGTGCAGATCCGCACCATGGTGTCGAAGAAGCCCCCCATCCGCATCATCGCGCCGGGCCGCACCTATCGCTGCGATTCGGACATGACGCACACGCCCATGTTCCATCAGATCGAAGGTCTGGTCATCGACAAGACCACCAACATGGGCCACCTGAAGGGCTGCCTGCTGGAATTCGTCACCACCTTCTTCGAGGTGGACGAAGTGCCGGTGCGCTTCCGTCCCAGCTTCTTCCCCTTCACCGAGCCGTCGGCCGAGGTCGATATCGGCTGTTCGCGTGAAGGCGGCGAGTTGCGTATCGGCAAGGGCGCCAGTTGGCTGGAAATCGGTGGTTCGGGCATGGTGCACCCCAACGTGCTGAAAGCCTGCGGCATTGATCCCGACGAGTATCAGGGCTTCGCCTTCGGCATGGGCGTCGAACGC
>JAIWOG010000194.1 GCA_020217035.1 Magnetospirillum sp.
ATGGCCATGCTGAAATACGGCATCCCCGATCTGCGCACCTTCTTCGATTCCGATCTGCGCTGGCTGAAGCATTACGGCTTCGTGCCGCTTGACGTGCCGACCTTGTCCGGAGGGCTGACCCGATGAAATTCACCCTGTCCTGGCTGAAATCCCATCTGGACACCAATGCCAGCCTGGCCGAGATCGATGCCCGCCTGACCATGCTGGGCCTGGAAGTCGAGGAAGTCGTTGATCCCGCCAAGGATCTGGCCGACTTCACCGTCGCCCACATCGTCGAGGCCGAACAGCACCCGAACGCCGACCGCCTGCGCGTCTGCAAGGTGGACACGGGTTCGGGCATCATCCAGGTAGTGTGCGGGGCCCCCAACGCGCGGGCCGGCATCAAGGTCATCCTGGCCCAGCCCGGCTGCTTCATCCCCATCACCGGCGACAAGCTGAAGAAGGGCAACGTGCGCGGTGTCGAAAGCCAGGGCATGATGTGTTCCTGGCGCGAGCTGAAATTGGGCGAGGACCATGACGGCATCGCCGAGTTGGCCGCCGATGCGCCGGTCGGCGCCAAGCTGGTGGACGTCATCAGCTTCGATCCGCTGATCGAGATTTCCATCACCCCCAACCGCGCCGATTGCCTGGGCGTGCGCGGCATCGCCCGCGACCTGGCGGCGTCGGGTCTGGGGACCTTGAAGCCGCTGGTGGTGAACCCGGTCAAGGGCACCCATGCCAGCCCCATAACGGTGTCCCTGGACTTCCCCGAAGCAGCCCGGAACGCCTGTCCGATGTTCGTCGGCCGTCATTTCAAGGGCGTGAAGAACGGCGAAAGCCCGGCCTGGCTGAAGGACCGGCTGACCGCCATCGGCCTGCGCCCCATCTCGGCGCTGGTGGACATCACCAATTACTTCACCTTCGATTTGGGCCGCCCGCTGCACGTCTTCGACGCGGCCAAGGTCAAGGGCAACGCCATCACCGCCCGTCTGGCCAAGCCGGGCGAGACCCTGCTGGCGCTAAACGGCAAGGAATACACCTTGTCTTCGGAGATGACGGTGATCGCCGACGCCGCCGGGCCGGAAGCCTTGGGCGGCGTCATGGGCGGCGAGCATTCGGGCTGCACCGAGGCCACCACCGAGGTGTTCCTGGAAGTGGCTTTGTTCGACCCCATCCGCACCGCCACCACCGGGCGCAAGCTGGACATCCTGTCCGACGCCCGCTTCCGTTTCGAGCGCGGCGTCGATCCGGCCTTCCTGGTGGACGGCGCCGAGTTGGCCACCGCCATGATCCTGGATTTGTGCGGCGGCGAGGCGTCCGACCTGGTGGTCGCCGGCGCCGAGCCCGATTGGCGCCAGTCCATCGCGCTGCGGCCTGAACGGGTTGAAGCCCTGGGCGGGGTGGCGGTGGAGACGGCGCGTCAGGTGGACATCCTGACCGGCCTGGGCTGCACCGTTTCCGAACATGGCGGCGGCCTGCTGGTGGTGCCGCCGTCCTGGCGCGGCGACATCACCGCCGAGCACGATCTGGTGGAAGAGGTCATCCGCGTCAACGGTTACGACCTGCTGCCGGCCACGCCGCTGCCGCGCCCGACCATGTCCAAGCCGGTGCTGACCCCGGCCCAGCGCCGCGCCGCCTGGGTACGTCGCCAGCTGGCCAGCCGCGGTCTGGTGGAAACCGTCACCTGGTCGTTCTTGGCCTCTGCCCAAGCCAAGCTGTTCGGCGGCGGGGCGGCGGAAATGCATTTGGCCAACCCTATCTCGGCCGACCTTGATTGCATGCGCCCCTCGGTGCTGCCCAATCTGGTCACCGCTGCCGGCCGTAACGCCGACCGTGGCTTCAAGGATGTCTGCCTGTTCGAGATCGGCGCCCAGTTCGACGGCCCTGAACCGGGTCAGCAGCGCACCGTCGCCGCCGGCATCCGGTTGGGCCGTGCCGTGCCGCGTCATTGGAACGAAAAGACCCGCCCGGTGGACGTCTTCGACGCCAAGGCCGACGTGCTGGCCGCCATCGTCGCCGCCGGCGCCAACCCGGACTCGTTCCAGACCACCACCGACGCGCCCGGCTGGTACCATCCCGGCCGGTCCGGCGTGTTGAAGCTGGGCAACAAGGCCGTTGCCATGTTCGGCGAAGTGCAACCGGCGGTGCTGAACGCGCTGGACGTCAAGGGGCCGATGGTCGCCTTCGAGCTGTTCCTGGACGCACTGCCGCCGCAAAAGGCCAAGCCCACCAAGGCCAAGCCGCTGGTGAAGTTGTCGCCCTTCCAGCCGCTTGAACGCGACTTCGCCTTCGTGCTGGACGCGTCGGTTTCCGCCGACGCGGTGCTGCGGGCGGCCAGGAACGCCGACAAGGCGCTGGTCACCGACGTCACCGTCTTCGACCTGTACGAAGGCCCCAATGTGGGCGAGGGCAAGAAGTCCCTGGCCATCTCGGTGACCCTGCAACCCTTCGACAAGACCCTGACCGACGAGGAAATCGAGGCGGTGGGCAAGAAGATCGTCGAAGGTGTCACCAAGGCCACCGGGGGCGTGCTGCGGGGCTGACATGGCCACCATCATCCTGTTCCGGCACGGCGAGACCCATTGGAACCGCCAGAAGCGCATCCAGGGCCATGGCGATTCCCCTTTGACCTTGAAGGGGATCGACCAGGCCCGCGCCTATGGTCGTGCGGTCAAGCCGTTGCTGGGGGCGGCCAAGTGGCGGCTGGTGTCGTCGCCCTTGTCGCGCTGCATGCAGAGCATGGCCATCCTGTGCGAGACCGCCGATCTGGATTTCGCCCAGGTGGAACGCGACGCCCGACTGAAGGAGGTCTCCACCGGCGAGTATTCCGGCCGGCTGAAATCCGAGTTCGCCCCCGGCCATCTGGGCGGCAGCGGGCGGCAATCGTGGTTCTTCCAGTGTCCGGGTGGCGAATCCCACCAGCACATGGTTGAACGTCTGTCTGCTTGGTTGAACTCCCTGGGGGACGACGAACACGTTCTGGCGGTCAGCCACGGCATCGCCGGCAAGGTCCTGCGCGGTCTTTATGCCGGCATGGATCCGGATTTCGCCCTGGCCCAGGACAGCCCCCAGGACGCCTTCTATCTGCTGCGTGACGGCCGCGTCGAGCGTCACGATAGCGTTTAGGCGCTTTCGGGGGTTGCCGCCAGTGCCGGCTTGGTGTTCATTGGGGCTTGTGCGTAAGGCGAAGGGAAGCGGAATGAAACGGTTGCTGCTGGCTTTGGCGATGACGGCGGGATTGTTTTGCCCAGCGCAGGCGGCCCAGCGTGAGTTGGTCGTCGGCGTCGAGGATCTGGAATATTACCCCCTTTATGCCATACGTGACGGCGAATATGTGGGAGCCGTGCGGGAAATCCTTGACGCCTTCGCCCGCGCGAAGGGCTACAAGATGACCTATCGCCCGTTGCCCATCAAACGCCTCTACGCCGAGTTGACCGGCGGTGGCATCGACATGAAGATGCCCGACAACCCCAATTGGGGCGCCGAGGCCAAGGCCGGGTTGAAGGTGATCTATTCCAAGCCCGTGGTGTCCTATATCGACGGCGTCCTGGTGCGTCCGGGTTCGGTGGCCAAGCCGGTCGAACAATTCGCCACACTGGGCACGGTGTCCGGCTTCACCCCCTATGCTTGGCTCGACCGGGTGAAAAGCGGCAAAGTGGCGCTGAAGGAAAACCCGCGCATGGAATTGCTGTTGCGCCAGACCGTGGTCGGTCATGTGGAAGGCGCCTATGTCAACGTGGCGGTGGCCCACCACGTGGTGAACTCGATCCTCAACATGCCCGGGGCCTTGGTGTTCAACCCCATGCTGCCGCATTCGCGCGACCATTATCACTTGTCGACCATCGCCCATGGCGACATCGTTGCCGAATTCGATGACTGGATGAAAGACAACGCCCAGTTGGTCAAGGACATCAAGGATCGGTTCGGCGCCGAAAAGGGCGCCAACTGACGGCTCAGTCGACAGCGATATACGCGATCTCGATGATTTCCAGCGTCTCGACGCCGCCGGGGATCCGCAACTGCACCACGTCGCCCTCGTATGCCTTCATCAGCGCCCGGGCGATGGGGGCGATCCAGGAAATGCGCCCCTTTTCCAGATCGGCTTCGTCGATACCGACGATAGTCACCGTCTTTTCCTCGTCGCGCGAATTGGCGTAGGTGACAGTGGCGCCGAAGAACACCTGATCCTTGTTGGTCTGGGCGGTGGGGTCGACGACGCGCGCCGCCTCGATGCGCTTGGTCAGGAAGCGCAGGCGGCGGTCGATTTCGCGCAGGCGCTTCTTGCCATAGATGTAGTCGCCGTTTTCCGAGCGGTCGCCGTTGCCCGCCGCCCAGGACACGGTTTCCACCACCTTGGGGCGTTCGACGCGGGCCAGTTGGTTCAATTCGGCCCGCAACTTCTCCAGGCCCTTGGGGGTGATGTAATTGGGCGAGCCCTTGGGAATGGGCGTCGCCCCTTCCGGCAGGTCGTCGTCGTCGTGGTCGGATTCCTTGGTGAAGGCTTTACTCATGCTCGGCTTCTCGGTTCAGGCGCGCCCCCAGCGGGCCGGGCAGGCCGTCGCCGATGGCGTGGGTATCGACGGCGACCAGCGGGCGTACCGACAGCGCGTTGGTCAGGAAGGCTTCGCGGGCGTTCAGCAAATCCTCGCGGCTGATGCTGCGTTCGATGGCCACCATGCTGCGCAGCAATTCGGCCCGCCGCACCCCCGGCAGGGCACCGTCGCCGACCGGCGGGGTGACCAGGACGCCGTCGCTTCCCACCACGAAGATGTTGGCGATGGTGGTTTCGGCGACCCGGTCCAAGGTGTTCAGCACGATGGCGTCGTCGGCGCCCTTGTCCTGAGCTTCCAGACGCGCCAGCACATTGTCCAGATAAGACAGCGCCTTGACCCGCGACAGCGGCGACATCTGGTTGCGGTGCACGGTTTCGGCGGTGATCGCCCGCACCGGTCCCATGGCCGGCGGCAAGGGGGCGGCGGTCAGCACCCAGGTGGGGGTGCAGGGATCGGGCGGCAACAATCCGCGCTGGCCGGGGCCGCGGCTGACGCTCAGGCGCAGGGCGGCGTCGTGCAATCCGTTGGCCTGCAACACGGTGCTGATGGATTCTTCCAGTTGATCCGGTTGCAGCGGCAGCGGTAGCCGCAGGATGGCGGCGCCGTCGCGCAGCCGGGCCAGATGCAGGTCCAGGCGCAGCGGGCGCCCATGGCGCACCTTGATGGTTTCGAACAAGCCGTCACCCAGGGTAAAGCCGCGATCGTTGGCCGACAGGGCGCGGTCCGAGGTCGGGACCAGCCGGCCGTTCAACATCAACATCATGGTCTTTCTCCTGCCAGCGCCCGCAGGATGGGGCCGGCCTTGACCAGGGTTTCGTCATATTCGGCGGCCGGGTCGGATTCGGCGGTGATGCCGCCCCCGGCGTGGATGGCCACCTGCCCGTCGCGCCAGGCGGCGACGCGGATGGCCACCGCCAAATCCATGGCGCCGTCGTCGCCGAACCAGCCATGGGCCCCGCAATAGGGGCCGCGCGGCGCGGTTTCCAATTCGGCGATGATCTCCATGGCGCGGATCTTTGGCGCACCGGTGATCGATCCGGGCGGGAAGGCGGCTTGCAGCAAGTCCACCGCCCCCAGGCCGGGGCGCAAGGTTCCGGTGACCACCGAGACCAGATGATGGATGGCGGGAAAGCTTTCCAAGCCCATGCGGGTCGGGGCGCGGACGCTGCCGATGGCGCAGACGCGGGACAAGTCGTTGCGCATCAGATCCAGGATCATCAGGTTCTCGGCCCGGTCCTTGGCGCTGTCGGCCAGTTCCAAGGCCAGGGCGCGGTCGCGCAGGGGGTCGGCATGGCGCGGCCTGGTGCCCTTGATCGGACGGCTTTCCACATGGCCCTGGGCATCCAGCGACAAGAAGCGTTCCGGCGACACAGCCGCCAGGACGCAGTCGCCGCCGCCGATGAAGGCGGAAAACGGCCCCGGCGCCAGGTGTCGCATGCGTCGGTAGAGGTCGAAGGCGGACAGGCCGGGTGGCGCGGTGGCGGTGAAACGCTGGGCCAAGTTGGCCTGGAACACATCGCCGGCGCGGATGTAGTCCACCACCCGGGCGACGCGAGCCTGATACTGGTCGCGGGACAAATCCGGTTGGGCCTGGACGCCGGTCAGCCAATCCACCGGCGGCAAGGCGGGGGCCGCCATCAGGCGGTCGCGCAGGTGGCGGGCGGCCTTGTCCTCGCCCACCACCCAGGCTTGGCCTTGCTGGTGGTCGAAGGCGGCCACCGCGTTGAACTCGCCCAACACGCAATCGGGAAAGCTCGGTTGGGCGGGATGCGGTGGGGGCAGGCGTTCCAGATGGCGGCCCAGATCATAGGACAGCCAACCGGCGAAGCCGCCCTGGAACGGCGGCAGGCCGGTTCGGGCGCTGTCGTGGCGGGCCGCCAGCCGTGCTTTCAAGCGGACAAACGGCGCAGTGCCGTCGCCGACCAGCACGTCCACCGGATCGGCGGCGATATAGGAATAGCGCGATCGGGGGTCACCCCTGGCCGCGCTGTCCAGCAGCACCGCCAGGGGATCGTCGGCCAAGGGGGCGAAGAATGCGATCGGATCGGCCGCCGGCAGATCAAGAACCGTCTTCGGCATTTTACACCCGTTCCCGGTGATCGGAACCGATCACCGGCGCCCTCAAGCGGCGGGCGCATCCCTCCGGCATGCTTGCCTCCCGCGGCATAAGCCGCGCGGCGCAGTCGCGCCTAACCAAGTCTCCATGAGTTTCACTCATCGAGACTTGGTCTTACAGCATGCTGGCGAGCACGCGGTCCGGCGGGTTGTGGCCGTCGGCGAAGGTCTTGATGTTGATGATGACCTTCTCGCCCATGTCGATGCGGCCCTCGATGGTGGCCGAACCCAGATGGGGCAGCAGCACCACGTTGTCCAGTCCCAGCAGCTTGGGGTTGACGGAGGGTTCGTGCTCGAACACGTCCAGGCCGGCGCCGGCCAGTTCGCCGCGACCCAGCATGCGGGTCAGGGCGTTCTCGTCGACGATCTCGCCGCGCGAGGTGTTGATCACGTAGGCATGCGGCTGCAACAGGGCCAGTCGACGGGCCGACAGCAGATGGAAAGTGGCCGGGGTGTGCGGGCAATGCACGGTGACCACGTCCATGCGGGCCAGCATCTGGTCCAGGCTTTCCCAATAGGTGGCTTCCAGTTCGGCTTCCACTTCGGGATGCAGGCGCTTGCGGTTGTGGTAGTGGATGGACATGCCGAACGCCTTGGCGCGACGCGCCACCGCCTGGCCGATGCGACCCATGCCGATGATGCCCAGGCGCTTGCCCCAGATGCGGTGGCCCAGCATGTGGGTGGGGCTCCAGCCGTTCCACTTCTCCGAACGCAGCAGGCGTTCGCCCTCGGCCAGGCGACGCGGCACCGCCAGGATCAGCGCCATGGTCATGTCGGCGGTGTCCTCGGTCAGCACGCCGGGCGTGTTGGTGACGGTGACTGAACGCTGACGGGCGCTGGCCAGGTCGATGTGGTCGACGCCGGTGCCGAAATTGGCGATCAGCTTCAGGTTGGGGCCGGCTTGGGCCAGGACGGAAGAATCGATGCGGTCGGTGATGGTGGGCACCAAAACGTCGGCGGTCTTCACCGCCTCGATCAACTCGGCCTTGCTCATCGCCTTGTCGTCAAGATTGAGCCGCGTGTCGAACAGCTCCATCATCCGCGTCTCGATGACGTCGGGCAGCTTGCGGGTGACGACGACGAGGGGCTTTTTCTGTGGCATTCTTCGTTCTCCTCCCGGGACCCCAATTCACTTCACGACCTATCAAGACCTGACGGTCTTGTCCAGCGATGGTTTCATGCCGCGCCCCTTCGCTTGACCGAGCGGGCACCCAAGACCCTATAATGCCCAAGATGCTGCGCTTCAAGGAGTGGAATTTCGCATGTCTTGGGTTCGGGGGGCGGTCGCGGTGCTGGCGCTTGGGCTTTTGCGGCCCGTGCCCGGCGTGGCCGGTGAAACCAGTGGGCTGCCCTTGCCGCGCTTCGTCTCGTTGAAATCGGACGAGGTCAACCTGCGTGCCGGGCCTGGCGTGCGCTATCCCATCGACTGGATCTACACCCGCAAGGACCTGCCGGTGGAAATCGTCGCCGAGTTCGAGGCGTGGCGCAAGATCCGCGACTGGGAAGGCGCCGAAGGCTGGGTCCATCAATCCATGCTGTCGGGGCGGCGCATGATGGTGGTGATCGGCCGCGAAGCCCGGGTGCTGCGCTCCTCCGATTCCGAATCCTCGGACGCGGTGGCCCAGGTGACCCCTGGCGTGCTGGGCCGCATCCTGCAATGCCCCAGGAACCGCGATTTCTGCCGCGTCGAGATCGGCGCGGCGCAAGGCTGGCTGCGCCGAGATTACCTGTGGGGCGTCTACAAGGGCGAGTGGTTGGAATAGGGTTTGGATGAGCCCCTCAGACGGCGGGCGCATCCCTGCGGGATGCTTGCCTTCCGCATCATAAGCCGCGCGGCGCGGTCGCGCCTAACCAAAGCCGTTATCCGGCTTTGGTGTCTAACCACCCTTTTGAACGGAACCAGCGGGCCAGCAGCACGGTGACGCAGATGGCCAGCCACGACCCGGCCACGGTGTCGGACAGCCAGTGCACGGTGGTGGCGACCCGGCTGGACACCACCACCAGGGCGACGCAAAGCCACAGCGCCCAATGGCGCGGATACAGCACCATCAAGGCCGACATGGCGGCGAAGGCGGCCTGGGAATGGCCGGATGGGAAGGAATTCATCCCCCATTGGGTGTTGAACGGCTCGAAGCCGTAAAGCCCCTGGTCGAACCAATAACGCGGACGATAGCGGCCGATGGCGGTTTTGATGGCGTTGCTGGTCAGCCCCGATGTCGCCATGGACAGGAACAGGAAGCCGGGCTTGACCGCCAAGCCGCGCCAGTAATCGCGCTGTCGCAGGGACGGCGCCCGCCACGCCAGCAGCATCAGCGCCAGGAACAGCATGCCGGCGGGCACCAGGTACAGTTGGGCCTCGCCCAGTCTGGTCACCGTCTTGAAGAAGCCTTCCCATTCGCCGCCCATATGGGCCTTGAAGCTGGCGGCCACCGGCCGGTCCAGGGCCAAAATGGACAGGGCGCAGAACGCGGCCACATAGACCGTGCCCCAGCTGAGCGGGCGGGCCTGAATGGCGGCGCCATGGATGGCCAGTCTGTCGCGCCACGGCTGGGCCTTGCGCCAGGTTTGCTCGGCCCAAAGGCCGACGCCTTCCCAGGCCAGTTCCAGACGTTCCACCAGCGACAAAAAGCCCTGGTTCATGGCGCCATCGCCCCCAGAACCGCCAGGCTGGCCCGCTTGCCGCGCGAATAGTTGAAGCCGTCCAGGATGGCGAAGACCTCGACCTTGAGGCCGATATCGGCGGCGCGGGCGTCGAATGCGGCCTGCTGGCGGCTTTCCACAAGCACCAGGGCGCGGGGATTGGCTTTCAGCGCATCGGCGGCGCCGGCGCCGTCGGTGAACCGGGTGTCGGTGCCCAGCAGGAAGACCAGGGACGGTTCGGAATAGCCGGCGGCGGCCACCGGGCCGTCGGACCCGATGGTGTTCACCACTTGGGCGGCCGAGCGCGACAGGAACATCTTGTCCAGGATGGGCAGCGTGCCCTGGAACACCGCCGGATAGGTGGCGGCGGCGGTCAACGCCAGGGCCAGGGCCGCGCCCACCATCTGACCGCGCACGGCCAGGACCGCGGGGATGACGGTGGCGGCGACGATGGCGGTGGCGGCCACCGCGTTGACCAGAACGAAGCCGTTGCCGAAGACGATGGGCAGGGCGACCACGGCGACGGCCAAGGCCAGGCCGATCAGCGTCCACGCCCCGTACCAGATCTTGGCCGCCTTGGCGTGGAAGGCTTCCAGTCCTTCCAGGGTCAGGGCGGCGGTCATCAGCGCCAGGGCGGGGAAGGCCGGCAACACGTAATGGGGCAGCTTGGTGGGGATCAACTCGAACATGATCCAGGTGGGAAGCGCCCAGGCCAGCAGCACCCGGAAGGCGAAGCGGTGGCGTTGCGCCCACAGCCGGGTGGCCGCCGGGGCCAGCAGCAGCGAACCAGGCCAGAACAGCACCACCGCCAAGACCAGATACATGCCGGGAAAGCCGCCATGGCTTTCCTGGGCGCCCAGCAGCTTGGGCAGCAGGTCGCCCTTGACCGCCTCGCCGACGAAGGCGCCGCCGGTGGCCTGCGAGATGGCGACGAACCACGGCGTCGCCACCGCCGCCGCCACCACGGTGCCCAACATGGGCTTCATGGAATTCAGCCAGCGCAGGTTGCGGTCGGCGATCCCAAGGGCGGCGATGGTCAGCAGGCTGATCACCGGCACCACCGGTCCCTTGACCAGGATGGCGATTCCCTGGATCAGCCAGAACAGCAGCGCTTCCGCCAGGCCCGGCCCCTTGATCCGGGAGGGTGTCGCCGGGGTGGAGCCCCCCGAGCCCGACGACGAGCCGCAGCCGCCCCCCGAACCGCCGCCGGCGGCCTCGCGGGCACGGCCCAGGATGTAGAAGCGGGCCAGGATGAACTGGGCGACCACCGTGCACAGCAGCAGCAGCGCGTCGGTCTTGGCTTGGTGGGCTTCCGAGACGGTCATGATGCTGGCAGCCAGCAGGCCAGCCCCCAGCAGCGCCGGGCGCGGCCCCAGGATGGTGCGGCCGAAGGCGAAGGTCAGCATCACCGCCGCCCAGGCGGCCAGCAGCGACGGCAGACGATAGGGCCAGGTCTGGGTCGACGCCGGATGCGACAGCGCCTCGACGCTGGCGGCTTGCAGCCAATAGGCCCCGGCCGGCTTCTTGGCCCGCATTTCGTCTTGGAACTGGATGCGGATGAAGTCGCCGCTGTCCAGCATCTGCCGCGTCGCCTGCATGAAGCGCGATTCGTCGCGATCCATGGGCGGCAGGCTGACCAAGCCGGGCAAATACAGCATCAGGCAGAACAGGGACAGCAGGGCAAAGGGGCGCAAGCCGCCGGTCAGTCGTTCCACGAGACGTGTCCTTGGTCAGTTCTTCAGTGGGGCATATCTACATCAGAATGCCACGGGAAAAAACAAGGCCCCTCTTCGTCTCCGAAGAGGGGCCTTGCGGAAATTGCGGGACTCAGCGGGTCGGAACCGGCTTCTCGCCGCTGTAATCATAGAAGCCGCGACCGGTCTTGCGACCCAGCCAGCCGGCTTCCACGTACTTCACCAGCAGCGGGCAGGGGCGGTACTTGGTGTCGGCCAGGCCGTCGTGCAGCACGTGCATGATGGCCAGACAGGTGTCCAGACCGATGAAGTCGGCCAGTTCCAGCGGGCCCATGGGGTGGTTGGCACCCAGCTTCAAGGCGGTGTCGATGGCTTCCACATGGCCGACGCCTTCATACAAGGTGTAGACCGCTTCGTTGATCATCGGCAGCAGGATGCGGTTGACGATGAAGGCGGGGAAGTCCTCGGCGGAAACCGGCTTCTTGCCCAGCTTCAGCACCATCTCGCGGACCAGGCTGAAGGTTTCTTCGTCGGTGGCGATGCCACGGATCAGTTCCACCAACTGCATCACCGGCACCGGGTTCATGAAGTGCATGCCCATGAACTTGCCGGGGCGGTCGGTGGCGGCCCCCAGGCGGGTGATGGAAATGGACGAGGTGTTCGACGCGATATAGGCCGAAGGCTTCAACACCGGGCACAACAGGTTGAAGATCTTGCGCTTGATCGCTTCGTCCTCGGTGGCGGCCTCGATCACCAGATCGCTGTCGCCGAAATCGGCATAGGCGGTGGTGGTCTTGATGCGCGACATGGTGGCCGCCTTGTCTTCCTCGCTCAGCTTGCCCTTCTGAACCTGACGGTTCAGGTTCTTCTCGATGGTGGCCACGCCCTTCTTCAGGGCTTCCTCGGTGATGTCCAGCAAGATGACGTCGAAGCCGGAAGCGGCGGCGACATGGGCGATACCGTTGCCCATTTGGCCGGCGCCGATGACACCGATTTTCTGAATGGCACTCATGGGATGCTTCCCTTCCATCTGGGTGTTGGCTTGTTCACATATGCGAACGGGGCGGATGATTCCGCCCCGTCAACAATCCGGCTTACAGTTTTTCGGCCAGTTCCGGGACCGCCTTGAAGAGGTCGGCGACCAGGCCGTAATCGGCGACTTGGAAGATGGGGGCCTCTTCGTCCTTGTTGATGGCGACGATGACCTTGCTGTCCTTCATGCCGGC
>JAIWOG010000195.1 GCA_020217035.1 Magnetospirillum sp.
CGCACCTTGGCGGGCGAGGCCGAGGCCAAGGACCGCGACGACATGGAATGCATTGCCGCCGTCATTGTCAACCGTATGAACTTGCCGAATTGGCCGGGCAGCGCCGCCCAGGTCTGCCAGCAGCCGTGGCAGTTTTCCTGCTGGAACGTGGGCGATCCGGGCCGCGCCCGCATCTTGGCCTTGGCCAAGACCGACCCGCTATACCTGGAATGCCGCGAGGTCGCCGCCGCCGCGCTGGAAGGCCGCTTGCCCGACCGTACCAACCGGGCGACGCATTATTACGCCAGCTACATCACGATGCCGGCCTGGGCCAAGGGCAAGACGCCCAGCTATTCCAACACGGCGGGAAAGTACACCCATCATTTCTTCAACGACATCGACACCCCGCCGCCCGCCAGCCCGGCGCAGGCCCTGGACCAAGCGCGACCGCTGGCCCAGACCCGCACGGTGAAGGGCGCCCAGGCCGCGCTGGGTGGCGGCGCCGTCATCGCCGGGGCCATGGAAATCGCCCAGCAAGCCCGCGACGTTCTGCCGGTGCTCGACAGCCTGCGGGCCTGGTCTCCGTGGCTGGTGCTGGCGGTGGCCGGCGCCGGCATCGCCTACATGGTGTGGGCGCGTCTCGACGACCGCCGCCAGGGCCTGCGCTGATGCTGGCCGCGCTGCTGTCATCCGGCCCGGCTTTGCGCCTGGCCAAATGGGGCGCCATCGCCCTGGCCGTCCTCCTGGTGCTGCTGCGTGTGCGCGACAGCGGCCGCCAGGCCGAACGGGTGAACAACCTGAGCAAGGCCCTTGAAGCGGCCAAAGCGAGGAAGAATGTGGAAATCGCCGTTGATCGCCTGCCTGCTCGCGCTGTCGATGACGAGCTGCATCGCGACTGGTCCCGCGACTGAAGCCGAATGCGCCTGGACCAAGCCGATCCTGGTGTCCAAGGCCGACATCCTGACCGAGGGAACGGCCCGGCAAATCCTCGAACATAACCGGACGTGGAAGACCAATTGCGGTAATTAGGCTTCAATTAAATACCATGGTCATAATGACCAAGTTCCCGCATTGGTGTATACAACGAGTGGCAGAGATGGTGGTACTGGAATACCACCATCTCTATAGTGCCACGGTGAAGCACGTCACCGCCGAAGCGTCAATTCGCCCGCCTCTGTCCCGCGAGACAGGGCCAGCTTACGCATTGGGGGTTAACGTGCTAGCTGTTTGGTTTGATGAACTTAAGACAAAAATGACAATAGCTGCCAATAAATGGCGGCGCACGTTGTTCTTATCCAGCGCTGATGAAATTCAGCATGCCTACCGTTCCTGGCTGGTAGCCGAAGCCGCCATGGCAGCAACCGACGATCCCGACATCCGCGACGCGATCTTGATGGCGCAATGGCTTCCCGCGCACCGGTCTTTATGCACATTGCCGGTTAGAACCAAGCTCGATCTTAACATTAAAATACAGGTTCTTCTGTCCGAGCACGAGAACGGTTCAAGTGCATATTCAGATGCCTTGCGCCAGACGATCCGCGATGCGCTGGCTTTCGATATGCTTGGAACGTGAGGAGAACATGGCAACTGCCGCATGCGCCATCCATGCGCCATGGAGAATAACGTAATCCATGGTAAACCGTGGAAAACTGCGAAATTCTCAGATGCGTTGAAAATCATGAGAACAAAAGCGAAAAGCCCCTGGAAACGGCAGTTTCCAAGGGCTTTCGTTCTTCGCAAGGTGGTAGCGGGAGAGGGACTTGAACCCCCGACCCCAGGATTATGATTCCCGTGCTCTAACCAGCTGAGCTACCCCGCCTCGCCGTGCGAGAGGCCGTTCGTATAAAGGCTTCCCCGACCGGTGTCAAGCGTCCTTGATGACATTTTCTGCGACAGCCGATTTGCCGTCTGTGCGCGGGCAAGCTATGGTTGCTTGGGGTGTCGCGGGACGCGAATTGGGGACGGACCAGGATGAGCTTGGGGGACCAGGCAGAACGAATTGTTGACGCGGCCTTCCAGCATTGCCGGGACGGCATGGTGGTGTTGAGCCATGACGGCAAGGTGGTGAGGGCCAATCCCGCCATGGCCGGGTTGGTTCCCAACTGGCCCGATGACGCCGTCGGCCGCGCCTATGCCGGCTTGGTCCCGTTCAGTCCCAAGGTGGCCCCCGGTGTGTGGCGCCAGGACATGCTGGACGGGCGGGTGGTCGAGGTCGAGGCAGTGGCCGGCGGCACCGACGGATTGCTGCTCATCCACCGCGACGTGACCATCTTGTGCAATCTGGGCACCCGCCTCAGCGACGCCGAGGCAGAACTGGAGCAGACCCTGGGGTTGGCCAGCATCGGCGGCTGGCGCCTGGACCAGCGGACCCTGATCCTGCATCTGTCCCGAGCCCACGGACGCATGTTGCTGGGCATTCCCGAAGCCATGGCCCTGCCGTTGCAGGAATTCGTGGAACGCTTCGTCCATCCCGACGACTGGATGGTCCTGGCCGAACGCGTCGCCCATGTCACCGAACTGGGTTGGCCCGAGGGATTCACTGAACAGTTCGAATATCGTGTCCTGCGGGCCGACGGTTCGGTCCAGCACATGGCGGTGACCTCGGCCATCCGCAACGGCCGGGTGGTCGGCGTCACCCAGGACATCACCGAACGCAAGCGTCTGGTGGAAAACCTGGAGGCCAACGAACGCCGCCTGCGCACCATCATCGAGACCACGCCGCTGCCCTTGGTGATCACCAATGCCGGCGCCGCCAAGGTCATGTACGCCAATTCGTCGTTCCGCGCCCTGTTCGACATCCCCGAGGATTTCGACGGAGAGATCAGTTCCCGCAGCTTCTATCAGAACCCGCGCGATCGTGATCGGCTACTCGAGTCGTTGCGCCGCGAAGGGGTAGTCCGCAATTTCGAGGCCCTGGGTCAAACATGGTCCGGGCGCAACTTCTGGGCCAGCGTCACCGCCGCGGTGCTGGAACTGGACGACGAGCCGTGCTTGTTCGTCGCCGTCAACGACATCACCGCGCTGAAGAAGCACGAAGCCGAGCTATACGCCGCCAAGGAGGCGGCGGAAGCGGCAGTGCGCACCAAGTCGGAATTCCTGGCGATGATGAGCCACGAGATCCGCACCCCCATGAACGGCATCATCGTCATGGCCCGTCTGCTGCTGGATACCGCGTTGACCCCAGAACAGCGCGAATGGCTGGAAATCGTCACCTCTTCCGGCGACACCCTGATGACGGTGCTGAACGATATCCTGGATTTCTCGAAGCTGGAATCGGGCAAGCTGGACATCGAGAACGTGCCCTTCGACCTGTCAGCCTTGGTCGGCGGCGTAGTCGAGTTGATGCGGGCGCGGGCCGAGGAAAAGGGGTTGTCCATCTCGGTCCATTACGGGGCCGGAATGCCCGGCTTCGTCGCCGCCGATCCCACCCGGCTGCGTCAGGTATTGCTGAACCTGGTGGGCAACGCCATCAAGTTCACCGAAATCGGCGGCATCCACTTGGACCTGGCCGTGGAGGACCAGGCCGGCGACGACATGGTGCTGCGCTTCTCGGTGCGCGACACCGGCATCGGCATTCCCGCCGAGGCGTTGACACGACTTTTCGCCGCTTTCAGTCAGGTGGATTCCAGCATCAATCGTCGCTTCGGCGGCACCGGCCTGGGGTTGGTGATCTGTCAAAGGCTGGTCCTGTTGATGGGCGGCCAGATCGACGTCGACAGCGTCGAGGGGCAGGGCAGCACCTTCAGCTTCACCTTGCCGGTAAAGGTGGAAAGCGTGGTCGGCTTGACGACGCGGACCGCCTTGCCCCACTTGCCGCCTTTGTCCATCTTGTTGGCCGAGGACAACACGGTGAACCAAAAGGTCGCCCGCGCCGTGCTGGAACGTCACGGCCATCTGGTGGATGTCGCCGAGGACGGCGATCAGGTGGTGTCCATGGTCGCCAACGCGCCGGCCGGGACTTGGGACGTGGTGTTGATGGACATGCAGATGCCCGGGCGCGACGGGCTCGAGGCGACCCGGCAAATACGCGACCTCATGGGGGCGCAGGGGCAGGTTCCCATCGTCGCCATGACCGCCAACGCCATGAAGGAAGACCGTGCCCGCTGCCTGGCCGCCGGCATGGACGGCTATGTGGCCAAGCCTATCGACACCCAGCCTTTGTTCCAGGAAATGGCCCGTGTGCTGGGAATCCGTTTCGACGGCGATGCGCAGCCAATCCACCGCGAGGCCGGCGATGCGGTGTTGGACCGGCCATCCCTGGAAATCCTGGCGGCGGCCGTTGGCCAAGGCGAACTGGCCGAGGTTCTTGACAGCGGCTTGGCCCATTTCGCCGAGGTGCGGGCGACTTGGGCGGAGGCTTACGGTCAAAGCCATTGCGAAAACATGGCTTATGTCGCCCACGACATCAAAAGCATCGCCGCCAGCCTGGGCTTGCAGCGCCTGGCGGCGGCGGCCAAGGTGATCGAAGGGCTGGCGCGGGCCGGCGACGTCGAACAAGCCATGGTGGTCGGGGCGCGGATGGACGAATACCTGGACGAAGGAATCGCCGCGTTGGCGGATTTTCGCGTCACCTTGTCGTAAGGCGCGACGAAGCCCAAATGAAGGAGATGAACCGCAGTGGATCGTGCCATGTTTTCCTTCGCCAGCAGCAAGCTTCGTCTTCCCGAACCGCACCAGGCATTGCCCGGCCGCGCCGATGTGATGCCGGTTCCCGACCGCCACCTGGTCCTGGGCCGATCCTTGCTGCCGCCGTTCCCGCCCGGGTGCCGGCGGGTGCTGCTGGGCATGGGATGTTTCTGGGGGGCCGAACGCAAGCTGTGGCAAATGCCCGGCATGTGGGTGACGGCCGTGGGGTATGCCGGTGGCATCACCCCCAATCCCACCTATGACGAGGTTTGCAGCGGTCGCACCGGCCACACCGAGGTGGTGCTGGCGGTCTACGATCCGTCTGTCTTGGATTTCGCCTCGATCCTGCGCCTGTTCTGGGAAAGCCATGATCCCACCCAAGGCATGCGGCAGGGCAACGACGTGGGCACCCAATACCGTTCGGCCATCTATGTCCACGACCAGGATCAGGAGGACATGGCCGTCCAAACCGCGCGAAACTTTGGGGGGCGCCTGTCCCAGGCCGGCTATGGCCCGGTGACCACGGAAATCGCCCGCGACAGGACGTTCTATTACGCCGAGGGCTATCACCAGCAATATCTGGCCAAGAACCCCAACGGCTATTGCGGCTTGGCGGGGACCGGCATTTCCTGCGCCTGAGCCTGCCGCCAGCATTCCAAGGCTTGCAGTGAATGCGAGGTCAACTGCCGCAGGACGGGCAGGGCGACGTCGGCGCGGTTCTCGGCGCCGTCTTGCGTCAGCAGCAATTGCCGGGCCGCCTCGGCCAAGGCGCTGAAACCGATGCTGGCCGCCGCCCCCTTCAGTCGGTGGGCGGCGTCCTGGGCGGCCGGCCAATCGGCTATTTCCCATGCCTTGGCCAGGTCGGCCAGGGGCGGCTCCAGGTTATCGGCGGCCTGACTGGCCAGCGAGGCGAAAACCTGTTCCCCGACCCATGAGCGCAATTCCGCCAGATAGCGATCGTCAACCAGCTTTTCCGCCATGCTTCGCCACACGCAATGGTTTGTGCGCATATCATAGGCTCAGTCTTGCTCCGGTCGCAAGGATGCTGCGCTTGACCGGGGTCAATGGCCTGTGCCGCCGCGCTCTGTCAGAACTTCCTCATGAACCGGAACGCCCCTCTCAGCCACACTGAAACCCCTGAAGCCGAGGCCATGTCGGGTCAAGGCTGGGGGGCTTTGTCCGACCTTCCGGGCAACCCCCTCATGTGGGTGTTGATCATCAGCGAGTTGCTGGTGTTCGGAGCCTTCTTCGTCGCCTTTGGCGTCGCCCGCATCCTGGATGTGGAAACCTTCCGCGCCGGCCAGGAGTTGCTGGACGTGCGCCTGGGCGGCGCCAACACCTTAGTGCTGGTGACCAGCGGCTGGCTGGCGGCCAAGGCGGTGCAGATGGGCGAGCTGGGGCTGGGGCGGCGGTCGCGGCTCTATCTCGCCAGCGCCGCGACCCTGGGGTTGGTCTTCCTGGTCATCAAGGGCATGGAATACGCCGCCAAGGCGGCCCAGGGCATCGACATCGAAACCAACACCTTCTTCACCTTGTTCTATTTGATGACCGGCTTTCACGCCATGCACGTGATCATGGGAATCGTCGTGCTGGCCATCGTCGGCTGGAAGAACAGTCCCGAGAACCTGGAGACCGGCGCCGCTTTCTGGCACATGGTCGACCTGATCTGGTTGATCCTGTTTCCCATCGTCTATCTGCTGCGGTGATCCCCATGCATGCTCGCGAGACCCCATCCCAAGTCAGCCGCCGCTTGTTGCGGGCTTGGTTGCTGCTGGTGGGCCTGACCTTGCTGTCGCTGGTGGCGGTGCTGGGATTCGGTCATAGCGAGGCCGGAATAATGGCGGTCGCCGTGGCCTTGGCGGCGTCGTTCCTGAAAGCCCGCGCGGTCTTGGACCATTTCCTCGACTTGCGGCGGGCAGGGTCGGGATGGCGCGGCTTCTTCCATGGCTCGCTGGCATTGATCCTGGTGGTATTGTTCGCCACCTACCTGGTCGCGGGCTGGTAACAATTTAATTACATTCTGCACTCTCAGGTTGCTGTTTTGGGTCCTTGTGCTTAAACTCGCCTCCCGTTGAGGGTGTGGGCGCGTTTGGGAGGGGATCATGAAGCGAGCAATTTGCCTGGCCGGCGGCGGCCCCGCTGTGGGGTTGAGCCTGGGGACCTTGAAGCGTCTGCACGAGGAACCCGGCATGGAGTTCCAGGTGTGGTCGTTGGCCTGCATCGGCGCCTGGCTGGGCATCGTCTGGAATCAGGCCGACGAAGGGCAGGAATACCAGACCTCGCTGGACTTCTTCCGCGGCATCTTCCGTCCCGACGACGTCTACGACCGCTTCCCCATCGCCGCCGCTTTCGCGCCCGACTACCAGGACAGTTTCCGCAACATGGTCGAGTTCGTCATGGACCCGGCCAGCTACCACAATCTGGTGGTGCCAGCCGCCATCCAAGAAGCCTGGGCCGACATCCTGCGCTTCGCCGGCGACCCGTCGCAATGGAGCCAGGCCAATTTCAACGCCTTGGTGTTGAACCAAGTATTGGCGGTCAACCCGTTCTCGCGCTTCGTCACCAGCCTTATGTACAAAAGCAAGAATCGCGGCCTGTCGCGCATCTATTACCCCGACAGCGCCTTCCTTCAGCAGATCGACTTCCAACGCCTGTACGAACCGCAGCGACCGGTGCTTTACCACAACGCCTACAACCTGACCGACGATCGGCTGGAGCTGTTCAGCAATAAGGATCGTCAGTACCAGAAGATCAGCGCCGAGACCCTGTGCGCCTGTTCGGCGCTTCCCTATATCGAGGAGCCGGTTTCCTTCGGCGGCAAGCTCTATTGCGAGGGCGCCACCGTCGATACCGTCAACTTCGAAGACCTGATGCGCAACCATCCCGATTTGGACGAGGTGTGGGTCAGCCGCATCCTGGACATCAAGCAGGTGCGCAAGCCGGAAAACCTTTACGACGCACTCAACAACTTGGTGATGCTGTTCGCCGCCACCACCAGCGAGGATGACGTCAAGTTGTTCAAGCACCACGTCGCCAAGACCCACCCCAATCTGAAGGTCATCGAGATTCCGGTGGCCTTCAACATCAACTACGACTGGAGCTATTCCAATCTCGACCGCTCCATCACCGAGGGTTACGACGCCGCCGACCATGTCGTGGCCGCCTATGCCCGTGGGAAAACCCTGACCGCCGCACAGTCGGCGGCCATTTCGGTTTTACCGGCGCGGCCACGCAAGGGGCGCAACTGACGTGATCGTATTGTAACTTTGCATTCAATCTCGTATTGGATTTCAAAGATGAGTCGATTTCGCGCAATCGTCCTGATAGCTTTCGTCAAAACCATTAATAAAAGTTTATTAGGGTCAGCGATCAGGGAGAGTCCGTGCCATGAGCTTTCTTGACGACGTGAGGATCGGCACCAAGATCGCCGTCATTCCCATCGTCGCCGCCATCGGCATGATCGCCATGGCGGTAGTCGGCATGCGCGGGCTGGCAAACCAGGAACGCGCCCTGGACGACATCGCCTCGGTGGCTTTCGCCAAGTCGGTGGAAAGCGCCCATTTCGCCAGCGGCCTGCAGGCGGCCCATGCCGACCTTTACCGTCTGCTGACCTGGAACGCGGCCGGCGTCGACGCGGCGCAGATGGAAAAGGTCGAAACCGCTTTCAAGAAAGCGGTGGTCGAGGCCGAGGCCGGGCTGACCCGCTATCGGCAAACCTACCAGCTCAGTGCCGAGGAAAGCGCCTTGCTGGACAAAACCGTCAAGGCGCTGGCGCTTTACAAGCAGAACACCGAGCAGGTGCTGTCCATGCAGGCGCTGGACTTCACCGCCGCCGTGTCGTTCATGTGGACCGCCCAGGACAGCTTTCAGGCACTGATGGCCGAATCGCAGTCGATGATCACCTTGGAAAGCAGGTTGGTTGACGAATCGAAGCTGTCGGCCAATGCCGCCGCCGGCCGCACCCGGGGGCTGTTCATCGGTATTTCGGTGGCGGCGCTGTTGGCCTTGGTCGGCATCGCCCTAGTGCTGGGCCGGGTCATCGCCCGCGCTGTCGGCGGCATGACCAATGCCATGGAAAGCCTGGCAAACGGTCAATTGGACGTGACGGTGCCGTCGGTCGGACGCAAGGACGAGATCGGCGCCATGGCGGCGACGGTGCAGGTGTTCAAGGACAACGCCATTCGCGTCAAGGCGCTGACCGATGAACAAGAAGCCATGCAGCGTCAGGCCGAACAAGCCAAACGGGCCGCCATGGCCGAGTTGGCCGCCGACATCGAGATGACGGTGCGCACCGCCGTCGATGCCGCGTCCAACGCCGCCGACGCCATTCGCGGTGAAGCGGAATTGCTGGCCAGCAACGCCGAGACCGCGTCGGCGCAATCGGCGCAGGTGGCGCAATCGTCCGAAGCCGCCAGTGGCAACGTGGAAAACGTGGCCCAGGCGGCCGAACGGCTGGTGGGATCGATCTCGGAAATCGACCGACAGGTCAGCGAGTCGTCGCGTGTCGCCCAGGAAGCGGTGGCCGAGGCCGCCCGCACCGACGAAACCGTCAAAAGCCTGACCCAGGCGTCGAATAAGATCGGCGAAGTGGTGGGGCTGATCAACGACATCGCCAGCCAGACCAACCTTTTGGCCTTGAACGCCACCATCGAGGCGGCCCGCGCCGGCGACGCCGGCAAGGGCTTCGCAGTGGTCGCCGGCGAGGTGAAAAGCCTGGCCAACCAGACGGCGCGGGCCACCCAGGAAATCGCCAGCGAGATCAACTCGATGAAAGTAGCCACCGAAGAAGCGGTGCGCGCCATAGACGGCATCGTCGGCATCATCGGCCGGGTCAGCGCCGCCCTGGACGCCATCACCAGCGCCGTCGCTGAACAGGGCCGCGCCACCGAGGAAATCAGCGTTTCGGTCAGCCAGGCCGCCGACGGCACCAGGGTGGTCAGCGAAGGCATCGGCGAAGTGCGCCGTGTCGCCCAAGAGGTGGGCAACGCCGCCGGCAACGTGCACGGCACCACCGAATCCCTGGTGGGCGAGTTCGCCCGCCTGCAATCCGAGGTCGATGCCCTGGTCGGGCGTCTTAAGGTGTCGTGAAGTTCCCAATATAACGGAGGCAGAGGAAATGAAGCTGGTCAAGACCGCGATGATTGCCGGAGCCATGGTGCTGGCCCAGGCCGGAATCGCCCAAGCCGATGAATGCACCAAGGCGCAAGGTTTGGTGGACAAGGCCATCGGCCATTACAGTGCCGTCGGCAAGGAGAAGTCGTTCGCCGACTTCATGGACAAGGGAAACAAGGATTGGGTCGACGGCGAATTGTACGTCATCGTTTCGACCATGGACGGCATCTTCAAAGTGCACGCCATCAACCCGAAGCTGATCGATAACCCCCAGCTTCCGGCG
>JAIWOG010000325.1 GCA_020217035.1 Magnetospirillum sp.
CTGAAGGACACCAACGGGGTGATGATCATTCAGGAAATGATCCGTGTCGGCAAGGAAACCCCCGCTGGCGGGTGGGCCAAGTATACGTGGACCCATCCCGAGACCAAGAAGCTTGCACCCAAGCAGACATGGGTCAAGGTCAAGGATAACCAATTGTTCATGGTTGGCTGTTATCCTTGATCGTGGATCACTGCGATCGTTAGAAACGCCGCCGGTTCAACTGGCGGCGTTTTTATTTCATTCACATTGTCGTGACAATATGTTCCAGGTTTGATTGGTGAAATCACTCATGAAGTGATTGTTCCCGCCTCTTCGGTTGCGTCGAATCTCCGACTATGCTTAACCTGTTCCTGTCATGATCACATGAAGTTGTGTTCATGGGGGGCAGGATGGCGCGATTTGATGGAGGACGAATATTGTCTCTCCATTTCCAGCGTTCGGAACGTGAAACGGGGCGGGAACAGAATAGGCGGCATGGATGAGACCCTATATCGTTGCCATCTTCAATCAGAAGGGGGGGATCTCCAAGACCACCACCAGCACCAACCTGGCGGTGTGCCTGGCCGCCCATGGCAAATCGGTGGTGCTGATCGACCTTGATTCGCAAGGCGATTCCACCAAAAGCCTGGGGGTCGACCCCAATTCCAAGAAGGGTATCTACGACCTGTTCGTCGGTACCGCCGATTTGCCGGAAGTCATCCAGCAAACCATGTTCGACGGCGTGCGGGTGATCCCGTCCACTTATTCCCTGGCCGGCATCGAAATCAAGTTGTCGGAGATGAAGGATTCCCAGCGTACCCTGTCCAACATCGTCGCCCATGCCGAGCTGGATTGCGACTATGTGGTCATCGACTGCCCACCGGCCCTGGGCATCCTTCCCATCAACGCCCTGGCAACCGCCCAGGCGGTGATCATTCCGGTGACGGCGACGCCCTATGCCAATGACGGCCTGCTGCGCACGCTTCCCTCCATCAAATACGTGCAAGAAGGTTTGAACAAGAACCTGCTGCTGCAAGGCGTGCTGTTCACCATCCATGACCGCCACAAAAGTGCCCGCAAGATCAGCCAGTTGATCCGCGCCCGCCTGGGGGGCACCGTCTACGCCACCGAGATTCCCCGCGACAACACGGTGATCGAAGCCGCCGCCGCGCGTCTGCCGGTCTGCGTCTACGCGCCGCGCTCGGCCGCCGGCCGGGCCCATCTGGATTTCACCCAGGAATTCATCGACCGTCACAACAAGATCGCCGCCAAGGCGGGGACCACCCTGGCCCCTGCCGCCAGCCGCGAGCAAGCCACCGAAAGGTTGGGGCGCTGGCAAGTGGAACTGGCGGCCAAGGTGGATCGTCCCGCCGACGACCGGGTCAAGCAAAAGGAACACCAGCTTGACCGCATGCTCTATGGTGACCGGACCCAGTTCGAACGCTGGCACCTGTCCTTGGTGCATTTCTTCATCGACCATCGGCTGTACTTGGCGGCCTTCCTGTTGGTCGCCCTGGTGGGCGGCGTCTTCGCCATCGGCGCCGGATACGAAGGCGTGCGCATGCTGACCAGCGCCATCGGTTTGTCCTAAGTAATCATCGTTGCCGCTGTCCCGTGGCTTTGCTTAAATGCCTGTCCGAAAAGTGGGGGCAAGATGATGCTTGGCGATGTCAGGGGCGATGGAGCGGCCGTGGTGGTGTTTCACCTGGCTGACCAGGTCTTTGGCGTTTCCGCCGACCACGTAGCAGAAGTTGTCCCCAATGCCTGGCTTGCCCGTCCGCCCGCCTTGACGGCCATGATGGCCGGAATCCTGGATTTGCGGGGCGCACCGTTGGTGGTGTTGCGGGGAGACCGTCTGCTGGGCATGGCCGAGCAAACCTTCGGCCTGGATGCCTCGATCATGGTGATGAAGGACGGGGCACGGGGAGGGCGAGTGGGGTTGATGACCGGACGAGTGCTGGGGGTGCGGCCGCTTTCCGCCTGCCGGGCCTTGGATGTGGCCCCGGAAGCCAGCTTTCGCGGCTGCCTGAAGGCGCAACTGGCTTTTGACGATGTGGCTGTCAGCTTGTTGGATTGGTCTTTGCTGCTGGACGCCGAGGAACAACTTCGGTTGGCCGAGTTCGGCTCCCGCGCCCGTGACCGGCAGGACGACTGGAAGGTTCTGCCGGAATGATCGAAACCTCGCCCTTGCTGTCAGATTCCTATTTCAGCCGTTTGAAGGCGCTGGTCATCGAGGTCACCGGCATGGCCTTCTATGCCGACAAGGACAACGACCTGGCGCTGATCGTGGCCGACCGCATGACGGAATGCGGCGTCAAGGACTGTGCCTTGTACCTGGAACGTCTGCAGGCCGACAGCGGCGAGATGGAAGCCCTGGTGGCCGAGCTGACCATCGGCGAAACCTATTTCTTCCGCCACATGGAACAGTTCCAGGCGCTGCGCCAAGTGGTGTTGCCCGACATCCTGGAACGCAACGCCGAAACCCGCCGGCTGCGCATCTGGAGCGCGGGCTGCGCCACCGGCCCAGAACCCTATACCCTGGCCATCCTGCTGAAGCGCGAGTTCGGCGCCCGCATCGACGGCTGGCACGTGTCGATCCTGGGCACCGACATCAACCAGAAATTCCTGACCCGGGCGCGGGAAGGGCGCTATGACCATTGGGCCTTCCGCGCCACCCCGGAAGAGATCCGTCAGCAATGCTTCGAAGCGGTGGGCAAGCAGTGGCAGATCAAGGCCGAATACAAATCGCTGGTCAGCTTCCAGTATCACAACCTGACCCAGAACCGCTTTCCCTCCATCGTCGACAACATCGCCGGTTTCGACATCATCATCTGCCGCAACGTGGTGATCTATTTCAGCCCCGAGACGGTGGCCGACCTCGTGCCGCGCTTTCACGACACCCTGGTCGAAGGCGGCTGGCTGGTCATGGGCCACGCCGAGCCCAGCATGGACTTGTTCCGCCAGTTCCGGACCGTGACCTTTCCTGGGGCGGTGCTGTTCCAACGTCAGGACGGCTTGCAGGTGGTCCCGACGCCGCGCCCAGCCGTGCCGTTTCCCCCCCTGACCGTGCCGTCGCGGCCGAAGCCGATGCCCCGAACGCCGCCTGCGGTCAGGCCGGCATTCGTTCCGGCTTCCGTCGCGCCCGCCGTCGATCCGCCCCTGGAACAATTACGCGCCTTGGCCGATCAGGGGCGGTGGGACGAAGCCCTGGCCGCCTGTGACCAGTTGCTGAAGCGCGAGGCGTTGGATTGGCGGGTGCATTACCTGCGGGCGCTGATCCTGGATCAGGTGGGCGATGCCGAGGGCTGCGAAAGCGGCCTGCGCCGCGCCATCTATTTGGAACGCCGGGCGGTGATGGCTCATTACCATCTGGGACTGTTCCTGCAGCGCAAGGACGAGGCCGAGGGGGCGCGGCGCTCGTTCCGCAACGTCCTGACCTTGCTTGCCGATAAGCCCGAGGACACGATCGTCGACGAGGGCGAGACCTTGACGGCCGGACAGTTGCGGGAAACCGTCGGCATGCACATGAAGCTGTTGGGAGCTAGTCAGGCATGAGCGACAGCCAGCCCTTGTTTTCCATGGACGACCCGGCTTTCGTCGAACGCATCCTGAAAGCCCGGGCCCGCCGTCTGGCGGCGTCGCGCGATCAGCATGCCCAGGTCGAGCACGGCGAGACCATGCTGTGTTTCCGGGTCGGTGGCGAACGTTATGCCTTGCCGTTGGACTCCCTGGCCGAGGTCGCCACCTTGGGGATGGTGACACCGGTGCCGGGACAACCCCGTGACTTGTTGGGGGTGACCAACCTGCGCGGCGAGATCCGCCCGGTGCTGAACCTGCATCAGTTATTGGGCTTGGCCGAACCTGGCGAGGACGGACGCCGCTTCGCCGTCTACTTGCGTGGCCCCAGCCGGGCCATCGGCCTGGGGGTGGACGAAATGCGCAGGATCCGCGCCATCGACCCCCAAAGCCTGACCTATCCGGCGCAAAGCGGCAACGGCTTACCGCAGCGCTTCATCCGGGGGATCGGCCCGGACACCCTGATCGTGCTTGATCCGCAACAAATACTGGCCCTGGACGTGCTTCGCGACCGCCGGGCCGATTACCGTATTCGCCAGTGAAGGAAAGACCAATGGACAGCGCCCAATTCGCCCCCTGGAAGCGGATGAAACTTCGCCGCAAGTTCATAGTCGTCGCCACCATGTTCACCGTGGTCCTGGCCGGGCTGATCGCCTATACCGCGTCGGCCGTCAACCAGCAGAAGGACAAGTTCTTCATCTCCGACCTGGCCGGGCGTCAGCGCATGCTGGCGCAAAAATACACCCAGGAAGTGCTGCTGGCCGCCCAAGGCCAAGCCACCGACCATGCGGGGACCATGGCGCAGATGCGTGAATCCTTGGTGGTTCTGGAAAATGGTGGTGCGGCGCTGGTCGGCGGCGAAGGCGGCCTTAGGGTGTTGATCGGCGCCACCGAAGACGGCGAGTTCCGCGCCAAGCTGGGCGAGCAGGGCAACCTGCTGCGCCAATTGGAAAGCGAAGCCGGACGTTACCTGGCCATGGCCGCCAATGACGGTCGCCGCGTCGAGAAGATGCGCGAACTTCTGGCCCTGCAAGGCCAGTTGACCAAACAGGCGGATTTGTCGGTGAAGGTGCTGGTGCGCGAGGTCGAGCGCCACATCAACCTGACGGTCACCATCCTGACCATGCTGGGCATCGGCGCCGCCCTGGGCGGCATGGGGATTTCCTGGATCATCGGCCGCGAGATCGTTGATCCGTTGGCGTCGTGCGCCTATGCCGCCTTGGAAATCGCCAAAGGCAACCTGCGGCTGGAACCGCAGAAAATCACCTCGGCCGACGAAATCGGCCAGTTGCAGGAATCCTTCAACGAAATGCTGACCTCGCTGCGGGAAATCGCCCTGCAATCGCGGTCGGTGTGCGAAAGCCTGACCATCGCTGCCTCGCAGATTCTGTCGTCCACCCAGTCCCAGGCCGCCGGCACCAAGCAACAGGCGGCGGCGGTGCAGGAAATCACCACCACGGTGGAACAGATCAACCTGTCGTCCAAGCAGGTGGCGGAACGCTCTCGCCAGGTGGCCGGCACCGCCGACGCGGTGGCGCAGTCGGGCCATGCCGGCCTGCAGGCGGTGCACGAGACCACCATCGGCATGGAAGCCATCCGCGAGCAGACGGAAAACGTCGCCGAGAATATCATCACGCTTTCCGAACGGACCCAGGCGGTGGGCGAGATCATCGCCACCGTCAACGAAATCGCCGAACAATCCAACCTGGTGGCGCTGAATGCCGCCATCGAGGCCGCCGACGCCCGCGAATCGGGTCGCCGCTTCTCGGTGGTGGCGGGCGAGATCAAGAACCTGGCCGACCAGGCCAAGGAAGCCACCTCGCAGGTGCGCGGCATCCTGGAACAGACGCAGAAGGGCATCAACACCTCGGTGATGCTGACCGAAGAGGCGTTGAAACGCGTCGAGGTCGGCCGCGAACGCACCAATCTTTCCGAACAGGTCATCCGCCAGATGTCCGACAACATCCAGGAAAGCGTCCACGCCTTCCAGCAGATCGTCGGCGCCACCAACCAGCAGCAGATCGGCCTGGAACAGGTGACCCAGGCCCTGCACGAAATCCGCCAGGCCAGCCAGCAGACCGCCCAGACCACGGCGCAGCTTGAACGCTCGTCCATGGAACTGACCGCCTTGGGTCAGCAACTGGCCAAGACGCTGGAGAAATACCGGCTTTGACGGGCATCCGCGAAAGGCTGCTGGCCGCTTTCCAGGTGGAGTATCAGGAACACCTGGAAGTCATCCGCAAGCTGCTGGCGGAAATGCTGGCGCGTGCCGATGGCGGCAGTGGCATCGCCCAATTGGATGAAATCTTCCGCCGCGCCCATTCGCTGAAGGGCGCGGCCCGCGCCGTCGATCTGGGGCCGGTCGAGCAGATGGCTCACCGACTGGAGACCCTGTTCGCCCGCATGCGTTCGGGCCACGTCAAGATTGCCCCGGAATTGGCCAGCCTGATCGGCCGGTCGTTGGACATGATCGAGGATTGGGTCGCGGCCTTCGCCGGTGGCCAGACGACGCCCGACATCGAACCGTCGCTGGAGCGCCTTCAGCATTTCCTCGAAACCGGCGAGGTGGCGCCGCTGCGCCAGGTGACGTCGCCGCCAGCGGCGATCGTGGTGCCGCCGGAACTGGAGGCGGCGGTGGCCGCCGCCGCCGCGCCACCGATCCCGGTCCAAGCCCCCCCCGAGCCGCCGCGCACCCCAGTCGCCGCAGACGAATCAGTGCGTGTCCGGGCAATCCATCTGGACCGCCTGCTGCGGACCTCCGACGAATTACTGACCGAGACCATGAACCAGAGAGCGGTGACGGAAGCCCTGTTCACCCTGGACCGGTCGCTGGTGGACGGTCAGTCGGCGTGGCGCCGTTTCCGCAAGCTGGCCAGCAGTATGGCCGCCCATCTGGGCGACGAAGACCGCGCCGCCGCCCTGAACCGCCTTGGCGAAGACATCGAACAGCGCCTGCGTCTGGTCAGCCGTCACGCCCGCGACGCCCGCCGTCGCCAAAACCGCACCGGTTGGGCGCTTCGCCAGTTGGGCGGCGAGTTGCAGCGGGAAGTTCGCGACGCCCGCATGGTGCCGGCCGAAAGCGTCTTCGCCGGTTTCCGCAAGATGGTGCGCGACATCGCCCGCGAATCCGGCAAGGAAGTCGAGGTTCAGGTGAGCGGCCTGGACGTGGAAGCCGACCGCATGGTGTTGCAGGGCCTGAAGGACCCGGTGATGCACCTGCTGCGCAACGCCCTGGCCCATGGTGTGGAAGCCCCCGACCAGCGCCGCGCAGCCGGCAAGTTGGAACAAGCCCAGATCGCTTTGCGCTTCGACGTCAGCGACGGCCGTCTGGCGGTATGGATCGAAGATGACGGGCGTGGCCTGGATTTCGCCCGCATCCGCGCCAAGGCGGTGTCCCTGGGCATGTTCTCGGAAGCCGAGGCGGCGCAGATGGGCGAGCAGGCCCTGGTCGACCTGATCTTCGATCCGGGCTTCTCCACGTCGGGCGACGTCAACGACTTGTCGGGGCGCGGCATGGGGCTGTCGGTGGTGCGCGAGACGGTGACCATGATGAACGGCACGGTGGACGTGCGTGGGCGCCAGCCTTGCGGCACCGCCTTCCGCCTGTCCCTGCCTCTGTCGGTCTCCACCCAGCGGCTGTTCCTGGTGGGCTGCCAGGGACATGTCTACGCCCTGCCCACCGAAGGCATCGACCGCCTGCACCGCATCGCCGCCGAGGCGGTGGGCACCGTCGAAGGCAAGTCGGTGGTGTTCCTGGCCGGCCAGCAAATACCGCTGTTGTCCTTGGCCCATCTGCTGGATTTGGGCGAAACTTCCGTCAAGGTCAGCCGCAACGTGGTGCCGCTGGTGGTGCTGAAGCACGGCGAGCGCCGGGTCGCGGTGGCTGTGGACGAGTTCATGTCCATCCGCGAAGCCCTGGTCAAGGATATCGGCGTGCCAGCGGCGGTGGGCACCATGGTAGCCGGCGGCATGCTGCTGGAAGACGGTTCGGTGGCCTTGGTGCTGAACCCGTTCGAGATCGTCGAGACCTTCAGGAAGTCGGGCACCGTCCGGGTGCTGACCACCATCGAGAAGCCGCCGGAAAAGCGGGTGCCGGTGATCCTGGTGGTCGATGATTCGCTGACCACCCGCACGCTGGAAAAATCCATTCTGGAAGCCCACGGCTTCGTGGTCCGCCTGGCGGTGGACGGCATCGAGGCGCTGAACCGTTTGCGGGCGGAACGGGTGGATCTGGTGATTTCCGACATCCAGATGCCGCGTTTGGACGGCTTCGGCCTGTTGCAGGCGGTGAAATCCGACCAGTCGCTGAAATCCATTCCGGTCATCCTGGTATCGTCCTTGGAAGCCCGCGAAGACCGCGAGCGCGGCTTGGCGCTGGGGGCCGACGCCTATGTGGTCAAACGCAAGTTCGACCAGAAAGAATTGCTTGAAACCATCGGGCAGATCCTATGAGCAAGAAGATACGCGTCCTGATCGTCGAGGATTCGCTGGTGGTGCGCGAATTGCTGAAGCACATCATCGGTTCCGACGACCGTTTCGAGGTGGTGGCCGCCGTCGATTCGGCGGAGGAGGGGCTTTCGCGGCTGGAAAGCCTGGCGCCCGACGTCATCTCGCTGGATATCCGGCTGCCCGGCATGAACGGCCTGGACGCCACGCTACAGATCATGCAGCGCCGGCCCACCCCCATCGTGGTGGTGGCCGCCAATGTCGACGACGACGAACTGAACATCGCCATGAACGCGCTGAGGGCCGGGGCGTTGTCGGTGGTGGAAAAGCCGGTGGGGGTGACCAACGTCGCTTTCGAGACCATGGCCCGGCATCTGTGCACCCAATTGTCGATCATGAGCCAGGTCCGCGTGGTGCGCCAGGGCATCGACCGCGGCTTGCGTTTCGGCACGGTGGAACTGCCGCCGCCGCCCAGGCGCGCCGGGGGCTATTCGGTGCTGGGGCTGGTGTCGTCCACCGGCGGGCCGCAGGCGCTGACCCAGTTGCTGACCGGGCTGGCGGCCGACTTCCCGTTGCCCATTCTGCTGGTCCAGCACATCACCGCCAGCTTCCTGGACGGTTTCGTGTCGTGGCTGGCCGGGGTGACGCCGTTCAAGGTGCGCGTCGCCCAAGGCGGCGAAGCCCCGGAACCCGGCACTATCTTCGTGCCGCCCGCCGACCGGCACATGAAGCTGGTGGGCGGCCGGCTGGTGCTGACCGACGCCCCTCCCGTGCACAGCCAGCGTCCGTCGGGAACGGTGTTGCTGGACTCCATGGCCGCCGACCTGGGTCGTGACGGGTTGGGGGTCATCCTGACCGGCATGGGCAGTGACGGCGCCGAGGGCCTGTCGCGCATGCGCCAGGCCGGCGCCTACACCATCGCCCAGGACGAAAGCACCTCGGTGGTCTATGGCATGCCGGCGGCGGCGGTGGCGCTGAAGGCGGTCAACGAGGTTCTGCCGCTGCCCAAGATCGCCGAACGTTTGCGTGAACTTGCCGGGGGGGAAAGCAAGGCATGAGCAACGACACCAACAAGCTGATCTTGGTGGTCGAGGATTCGGCCACCCAGGCGCTGCGTCTTCAGCATGTGTTGGAAAGCGAGGGCTTCACCACCCAATGCTGTTATTCCGGCGAAGAGGCGTTGGAGCAGATGAACCGGGTGCTGCCCGATCTGGTCATCGTCGACTACCACCTGCCGGGTATCCAGGGCGACGAATTGTGCCGCCAGATCCACATGAACCTGGCGACGCGCTCGATTCCCATCCTGATCCTGACCTCGGACGAGACCCAGGCCACCGAATTGCACGGCCTGGAATCGGGGGCCGACGATTTCGTCGCCAAATCCGAGGAAACCGACATCCTTTTGCTGCGCGTCCACAACCTGTTGCGCAAGTCCATGCGCGATTCCACCGTCTTGGACGTGGCCCGTTCGCTGTTCCGCCGCGCCCGGGTGCTGATCGTCGACGACAGCCCCACTTATCGTGAAAGCCTGGCCGAGGAGTTGCGCGAAGACGGCTGCGAGGTGGTCATCGTGCCCGGCGCCCGCGAAGGACTGGCGGCGCTGCGCGACAGAGATTTCGACTGCGTCATGGTCGACATGGTGATGCCGGAAATGGACGGCGTCGCCTTTTGCAAGGCCCTGGGCAACCGCGACGAGGGCGATTCGCCCCTGGTGGTGCTGATGCTGTCGGCCTACGAGAACAAGGAAAACGTCACCCGCGCCCTGGAAGCCGGGGCCGACGACTTCATCGGCAAGTCCACCGAACTCAGCGTGCTGCGAGCCCGCTTGCGGGCGTTGCTGCGGCGCAAGTTCCTGTCGGAACAGAACCAGCGAATCGTCGAGGAATTCCGCCTGCGCGAGATGGAGGCGTTGCGGGCCAAGGCGGAAAAGGACGCCGCCGAGGCGCGCGCCGCCCTGGCCGAAGGTTTGGCACGGGCCAACCGAGAATTGGAAGAAGCC
>JAIWOG010000196.1 GCA_020217035.1 Magnetospirillum sp.
AACCAGAAATTGCGGGAAACCCAGGTCCACCTGATCCAGTCGGAAAAGATGGCGTCATTGGGCCAACTGGTCGCCGGCATCGCCCACGAAATCAACAACCCGCTGTCCTTCGCGCTGTCCAACGTGTTCACGGTGGAAAGCTGGCTGGCCGGCATGACCCAAGCCCAGACCTTGTCCGCCGAGCAATCCCAGAAGCTGGAAAAGTCGCGTTCGCGCATGAACGACGCCGCCCAAGGGTTGGAACGGGTGCGCGAACTGGTGGTCAAGCTCAGGACCTTCTCGCGTCTGGACGAGGGCGAGTTCAACACCATCGACGTGCGCGAAGCCATCGAATCGGTGCTGTTGTTCCTGCGTCACAAGATGACCGGCCGCATCGAGGTGGTGCGCGACTACGCGCCCGTCAACGATCTGGCCTGCTATGGCGGCCAGTTGAACCAGGTGCTGATGAACATCATCGCCAACGCCGTTGACGCCATCGCTGAGCAGGGCATCATTACGGTGCGCACAGCAATCGAGGACGACATGTTCGCCATCTCCTTGAAGGACAGCGGTTCGGGCATTCCGCCCGAGAACCTGGAACGCATCTTCGACCCGTTCTTCACCACCAAGCCGGTGGGGCAGGGCACCGGGCTGGGGCTGGCGATCTCCTACAAGATCGTCCAGGCTCATGGGGGACGTATCGAGGTGACCAGCCGGCCCGGTGAAGGAACCGAGTTCAAGGTGCTGATCCCCAGGACCCTGACGGCTTAGCGATCAACAAAAGGATGGCCCAGTGAGTAAAGAAAACATCCTGGTGGTCGATGACGAGCCGCAGATATTGACGGCCATTTCGGACCTGCTGGAAGACGAGTTCACCGTGTGGACGGCGTCCGACGGCCCCGCCGCCTTGAAGATCCTGGCCGAGCAGGACATGGCGGTGATCCTGTCCGACCAGCGCATGCCCGGCATGACCGGGGCGGAATTGCTGGGCCATGTCCGTCAGGTCAGCGACGCCACCCGCGTTCTGGTCACCGGCTATTCCGACCTGGACGCCCTGGTCAAGGCGGTCAATTTGGGCCAGATCCACGCTTATCTGTCCAAGCCGTGGAACCCGCTGGAACTGAAAGTGGTGGTGCGCACCGCCGCCGATCGCTGGCGCCTGGGTCGCACCTTGGAACGCGAACGCACGCTGTTGCAGGCGTTGATGGACAACGTTCCCGATGCCATCTTCTTCAAGGATGCCAGCCTGCACTTCACCCGTATCAACCCGGCCCAGGCGGCCATGCTGGGATTGGATTCGGTGCTGGAAGCGCAAGGCCACATGCTGGGCGACCTGATCCCCCATGTCGCCGCCGACCCGGTCGAGGCCCAGGAACGCCAGTTGATTGAAAGCGGGACGCCGTTGATCGACCAGGTCGAGGCGGTGGTCGACCCCAGCGGCGCCACCACCTGGATGTCCACCACCAAGGTGCCGATCCGCATGGGGCAAAAGATCGTCGGTCTGGCCGGCATTTCGCGCGATATCACCAAGCGCAAGCAGGCCGAGGATTTGCTGCGCCGGTCCCATGACGACTTGCAAAAGGCGGTGGACGAGCGCACGGCTTGGCTGCGCCAGGAAATCAGCCGCCGCACCCAGGCCGAGGAAGAGGCTCGCGCCGCTCGCGACGTAGCCGAATCCTCCAGCCGGGCCAAAAGCACCTTCCTGGCCAATATGAGCCATGAATTGCGCACGCCATTGAACGCCATCATCGGGTTCGCCGAACTGACGGAATCGCAGATGAACGATGCCGAACGGGCCAAGCTGGGCGGCTTCGTCGCCGATATCGGCGAATCCGCCCATCATTTGCTCAGGGTGATCAACGATATCCTGGATGTCGCCCGGGTCGAGGCCGGCAAGATCGACCTGCACGAAACCATCATTTTCGTCCCCGAATTGATCCAGTCGGCGGTGCGTTTGACCATACCCAGCGTCACCGCCAAGCAGCAGATGGTGATGACGTCGTGCCCCGACCACCTGCCGCGTATCAAGGGTGACGAAAGGTTGATCAAGCAAATCCTGCTGAATTTGGTGATCAACGCCTCGAAATTCAGCGGCAGGGGGGGGCGCATCACCATCGACGCCGCGCATGCCGATGGCGTGGTCCGGCTGACCATCGCCGACGACGGTTGCGGCATCGCCGCCGAGGACATCCCCAAGGTGCTGCAACCCTTCGGCCAGGTGCACAACCTGCTGGCGCCCAAGCAGGAAGGCACCGGCCTGGGACTACCCTTGGCCCGCGAGTTCATGGAACTGCACGGGGGTTCCCTGGAACTGAAATCGGAATTGGGACGCGGCACCACGGTGGTCCTGACCTTCCCGCCGGTGCGGGTGGTGGCATGAATTCCCCCCTGCCCATCGCCGCCATCGACGGCGATGGCGCCGCGCAAGTGCTGGAATCCTTCGTCGCCGAGTTGCTGGCGCAAGGGGTCAAGGTTCGCGGCCTGATCCAGCGCCATCACCCCGACATGCATTTGGTGGACGTGGAAAGCGGCCAGACCTACGCCATCACCCAGGATTTGGGAACGGAATCGGAATCCTGCCGACTGGATCCGTCAGGGATCGCCGAGGCGTCGGTGGTGTTGCGGAAAGCCTTGGCGGAAAGGGCTTCGTTGGTGGTGGTCAACCGTTTCGGCAAACTGGAAGCCGCCGGGGACGGCTTGTCCGCCGAGATGCTGGCGGTGATGGCGGAAGGGGTGCCGTTGCTGACCTGCCTGGGAACCGACCAGATGGAAAGCTGGCGGGACTTCACCGGCAGCGCCGGAACGGTGCTGCCTGCCGAGCTTGACGCCATCCGCGCTTGGTGGACGGGGCTTTAACCCTCGATCTCGACCATGGCGGTAAAGCCAGAAACGTCCAGAACCCGTCGCACCTGACCTTTCGCTCCGACCAGGGTCAGGCTTGCCCCTTGCGCCTTCAGGCTGTCATGGGTGATCAACAGCAATCCCAGACCAGCGGCATCCAGACGGCCGATCCGCCCCATGTCCAGGCGCACCCTGGTGTTGGGGGCGGGAGCCGGCAATTGCCGCAACATGCGACGCCATTGCGGATGGGCATCGAACACCAAGTCGCCGGAAAGGTGGATGGAATCGCCGTCGAAACGATAGTCCAGGCTGTGTCCCATCGTCTTCTCCCTTATGCCAACACGGTATGCAGGAAGGAATCCACGTCGCGCGACAGCTTACCGGTAGGTTCCTCCAGGTCTTCGGCGGCCCAGATCACCCGGATGGCCGAGGCGAAGGCGCGGGCCGATGTCAGGGTCACTTGCGCGACGCCGTCGGCCAGGGTCTGGGCGTCGCTGCTGACCGCGTTCATGCTGGCGGCGATTTCGCGAGTGGCGGCGCCCTGTTGCTCCACGGCGCCGGCGATCGAGGCGCTGACATGGTCGATGTCGTCAATGGTGGCGGCGATGCCTTGAATGGCGGTCACCGTTTCGGCGGTGACCTGTTGGATGCCCCGAACCTGCTGGCCGATCTCGGCGGTGGCCTGGGCGGTCTGGTCGGCCAGCTTGCGCACCTCGGCGGCGACCACGGCGAAGCCCTTGCCCATTTCGCCGGCCCGCGCCGCCTCGATGGTGGCGTTCATGGCCAGCATGTTGGTTTGCCGGGCGATGCTGTCGATCAACCCCACCATGGAACCGACACGTTGGCCGATATCGTCCATGGCGGCGACCATACGGTCGGTCCGCCTTGCGTCCTCGGCCGCCTTGGCGGCGATGGACGAGGCTCGGTGCGCCTGGGTGCCGATCTCGCCCACCGACGCCGACAATTCCTCGATGGCGCAGGCCACCGAGGCGACGTTGGCGGTGGTGCGCATGGAAGCCTCGGCCACACCCAGAACGTCGCCCTGGCCGTCGCGTTCCGCACCGTGCCCCACATCCTCGGCGATGGCGATGATCTCGCCGGTCTTGGCCGAAAGCTGGGTGGCGTTGCTGCGCACGTTGGTTTCCAGGGCTTCCGCCAGCTTTTGCGTTTGTTCGCGCCGCGCTTCCTCGGCACGAAGTTTCAGGTCCTCTTGCTCGACCCGCAGGCGGGCCATGTTGGCGCTGGTTTCGCGGAACACCGCGAAAGCCGAGGCCATCACCCCGATCTCGTCGCCACGATCCGCCAGATCCGGGCATTGGGCGTCGCCACCGGCAGCCAGGTCGGACATGGCCTGGGTCAGCACCCCCATGGGCCGGGCCAGATGGAACCACAGCAGGAACCCGGCCAACAACACGGCGGACACAATCCCGCCGCAGGCCACGCCCAGCACCACCGAAGTGGGGAAACCCAAAAGCAGGACCACGATGACGGCCGCTTGGGCGCAGCCCCCCAGCGCAATGGCCAACAAGACCTTGGGGCGGATGCCCATATCGACGATCAACGCCATCACCAGCCTCCGGCGGCGGCGGTGGCGATGCCGCCCAACAGTCCCGCCGACCCCAGCAGCGCCGCCAACAACCAGCGCAGGTTGCGCCGCGAGCGGCCTTGGACGGCCAGGGCGGCGGTGTTCATGGTGTCTTCCAGGCGCATTTCCACTTCCTTCAGGGCATCGATGCGGCGGCTCGCCGCCTCGAACCACATGGCCGAGGTGGGGCGATGGACGCTGGCATCATCGGACAGCGCGGCATAGCGCAACGACGTCACCACCCGTTCCGCATCGGCCAGGGTGGCGCGGGAAAACCGCGCCAATTCGGGGCCGGCCCCTTCGGCGAACAGCTTCAGCAACATGTCCTGCTGTTCGCGCAAATCATGGGCGCGACGGCGGGCGGCGGCTTCCACGCCGGGGGTGGACAGCAGGCCGGTCAGGTGGGCGCGTTCCTGGCCGGCAGCCTCCTTGGCCGAAATCAGGTTAAGGTAAGCGGTGCCCAGGCGGGCCAGACGCCCGCGGGCCGAGCTCTTGATCCCCAGGGCGATCAAATCCAGCAAGGTGCCGATGCGGCCCGAATAGCCCATGGCCGCCTGCGGAACGGAAAGCGTGCGGGCGTCTATTCCCTGGCGATGCGTCTGCAAGCCATTCAGCGCCTGGCTGACCGCGTCGTGCACCGGATCGGCGGGCTGGTGGTCGAACAGCGGCCGGAAAGTGTTCAAGGTGTTTTCCGTCTGTTGCCTTTGGCTGGCCAACGCCACGTTGTCGCCGTCGGGTTTGGACAAGAACCCCACCGACAGGCCGCGCTCGCGCTGCAATTCGTGGATCAGACGGCCGGCGGCGATGATCAAGCCGATACGGTCCAGGGTCTGGCCCGAGGTCTTGGCCATGCGGCGGGCATCCAGCAACAGCGGTGGCGCCACCATCAACAACGCGGCAGCCGGAACGGCCATGCCGCCAAGGGCGGCAGCGGACACGAAACCTTGCATGGTCACCTCCGGGCGAGGACAAGGGCTTGCCTGCACCGAAGCAACCCACATGCCAATCACGGGGGGCTTGAAACTCCTTGTACATCTGTCGCAATAAAAAAGAGCCTGCTTATCAAGCAGGCTCCCTTATGCTGCACTGCGCAAAATTTGTGCGCTAAAGTTGCGATAGCCAGGGTGCGATGTCGGCTCTGGCCCGGTCGCTGTACAATTTCTTGCGGTCGCGCCCCTTGATCTTCTTGCCCCGTTCGTCGCGTTCCGGAGCCGGCGGGAACAGACCGAAATTGACGTTCATCGGCTGGTAGGTGTCGACGTGGGCGCCGCCGGTGACATGGGCCAGGATGGCGCCCAAGGCGGTGGTGGCCGGGGGGGCGACGAATTCGCCGTCCAGGGCCTGGGCGCTGGCGGCCAAGCCGGCCAGCAGGCCGATGGCGGTGCTTTCCACATAGCCTTCGCAGCCGGTGATCTGGCCGGCCAGACGCAAGCGCGGCTGGGCCTTTAGGCGCAGTTGGCCATCCAGCACCTTGGGGCCGTTGACGAAGGTGTTGCGGTGCAGGCCGCCCAGGCGGGCGAATTCGGCGTTTTCCAGGCCGGGGATGGTGCGGAAGATGCGCACCTGTTCGCCGTGGCGCAATTTGGTCTGAAAGCCCACCATGTTGTAAAGGGTGCCCAGTTTGTTGTCCTGGCGCAGTTGGATGACGGCGAACGGCTTGGGGCCGTTGGGATTGGTCAGCCCCACCGGCTTGCCCGGACCATAGGCCAAGGTGTCGCGGCCGCGTTCGGCCATCACCTCGACGGGCAGGCAGCCTTCGAAATAAGGCGTGTCCTTTTCCCAATCGTGGAACGGCACCTTCTCGCCAGCCAAAAGCGCGTCGATGAAGGCGTAGTATTCGTCCTTGGACAGCGGACAATTGATGTAGTCCGAGCCTTCGCCCTTGTCGTAGCGCGACTGGAACCACGCCTTGGAAAAGTCGATGCTGTCCTTGTGGACGATGGGGGCGATGGCGTCGAAGAAGCACAGCGAATCCTCGCCGGTCTGCTCGCGGATGGCCTTGGCCAGCGGTTCGGACGTCAGCGGGCCGGTGGCGATCACCACGTTGTCCCAATCCTGGGGCGGCAGGGCGGTGATTTCTTCACGGATGATGGTGACGTTGGGCTGGGATGACAGCGCCTGTTCGACACTGGCCGAGAAGCCGTCACGATCCACCGCCAAGGCGCCACCGGCCGGCACCTTGTTGGCATCGGCCGCATGTAGGATCAGCGATCCGGCCTTGCGCAGTTCTTCATGCAGCAAGCCGACGGCGTTGTAGTCGGCGTCATCCGAGCGCAGCGAGTTCGAGCAGACGAGTTCGGCCAAGCCAGAAGTCTGGTGGGCCGGGGTGGGGCGATGGGGCCGCATCTCGTGCAGCACCACGGGTGTTCCGCGTTTGGCGATCTGCCAGGCCGCTTCGCAGCCCGCCAGTCCGCCGCCGATCACATGGATGGTCTTGGTCATGGGGGTGGACATAAGGCCAGATGGGCCCGATGTCCAGCCTCATGCGTCACGCTTTGGTGTCGGTGTTCGAAGTCCCCACGTCTTGGACCGAAGTGACGAAGGAAAGGGAGGCCGCCGACAGCGGGTTCTTGCCAAAGCCGACACCGCTGGTGGAGGTATCGTCGCGCTTTTCCGTCTTCTGGTCCAGCTTCTGCAGATCCATGGGACCAAACGCGTAGCTGGCGAACATCGACTGGCTGGCGTTTTCCTGCTTGCGGGTGTCGTGGTTGTCGGGGCGGTCCACCCGTTGCATCAAGGCGGCGGAATTGGGGTTGGTGGTGACCACTTGCATGGCATGCTCCTGGTTGGAAAAGGCTGTGGCTGCCGATGCAGATCGCGTGCCACATCTAAGCGATTGATAATGCTGAAAAGTCATTTTCTTGCGGTAGGTAAAAGCTGCCGTCTTGATTTCGTCGTTCCCTGTCGGAAGGATATTTCTTCCGGGCGCGGCTTAGGGTATAAGCAAGCACCGCCCAGCCACCCGATGGAGTAGGGGAAAACACACCCATGGCCAAGAAGTTCTATGTCGTCGGCGGCGAGTACGCCGACACCTCGTTCACCACCATTGCTCCCGGCTTGAAGGAAGAGCGTTTCGGCCCCTTCGGCGAGCAGGAAGCCCATGTCTGCTGGCGTGCGCTGACCGGCAAGACCGTGGACAATGCCATGATCCGCTATTTCATCCGTGCCGACGAGGATCAGTCCGAGGATGCCTGGTACGTGGTGGGCGGCGAGTATGCCGATACCTCGTTCGACGTCATCGCCCCTGGCAAGTCCCTGGAAGTGCATGGCCCCTTCGACCGGACCAACGCCATGAACAAGTGGCGCGAGCTGACCGGCAAGACCGTGGACAACGCCATGGTGCGCTATGACCTGTGCAGTGCCGCTGAATTGCCGGCTCGCCAGGGGAAGTAGGCCCTCAGGGCGGAAAAACCATATTTAAAATATGGACACTGGTGTCCATATAGATTTCAGGGTATTTTCTTGTTTAGGACAGTTCCAAACAAGGAGATACCCTGATGTCCCACAAGTATCACGTTTTCGTCTGCACCACCTCGCGTCCGGCCGGCCATCCGCGCGGCTGCTGCACGTCCAAGGGCGGCGGTGCCGCCATGTTCGACCAGATGATGACGCGCTTTCAAAAGCACATGCTGTGGGACAAGGGCGTCAGCCTGGCCCAGGCCAGTTGTTTGGGTTTTTGCGGCAACGGCCCGCTGATGGTGGTCTATCCGGAAGGTGTCTGGTATCAGCCGGTGGAAGCCGCCGATTACGACGAAATCGTCGATTCCCACTTCAAGAAGGGCCAAGTGGTCGAACGCCTGCGCGTCAACCCAGGTCATTGATTGCGGCTTGGCGCCGCCGTTCCTGAAGCAGGGCAGGGACGGCGCCGTCAGGTGACCAAACGGTCGCGGATCAGGCCGTAAAAACGCGACGGCGGGCCGTCGCCGTCATAGCGCCAGCCCAGATGGCTGCCGCATTGCCCGCACAGCGCGATTTGCCAAACATAGCCCTTGAACCAAGAGAAATCTCCGGACGGGGCTCCGATCAGTCGCAGCCCCAGGGCGTCGGCGAAGCACCACACCCGAAAGATCATGCCGGCTCGATTGAACACCACGTGTTCGTGGTCGCCGCAGATGGGCACCAGTCCGTCATGGCGGGTGATCATTTGCCCGCATTGGCGACAGCGATAAAGACGCGGAGCAAGGGCCGTCCGGCTGTCACCCAAGGGATTGGTGCAATCCAGCGGCATAGGGGCCTCCCAAAAACGTCATGCCCGGGCTTGACCCGGGCATCCATGTGGATGGCGGCACACCGCCATGGATCGCCGGGTCAAGCCCGGCGATGACGAAAATTTATGATCAGGCGGTGCGCTGGATCAGGTGATAGCCGAACGGGGTTTCGACCACGTCGGAAATCTGGTCCACGTCCAGGGCGAAGACGGCGGTTTCGAACTCGCCCACCATCTGGCCACGGCCGAATTCGCCCAAATCGCCGCCCTCACGGCCCGACGGGCAGTCGGAATATTCGATGGCCATCTTGGCGAAGTTGGCGCCCTTGCCGATCTGGTCCTTGATGTCCTTGATCAGCGCCTGGGCTTCCGCCTTGCTGCGGGTGGCTTCCGAATGCATGGAGCCGTCATACATCAGCAGGATGTGCGAGGCGCGGATCTGGGCTTCCGGCTCGGTGCGCAGGATCAGGTGATAGCCGAACGGCGTTTCCACCACGTCGGACATCTGGCCCAGTTCCAGAGCGAAGGCGGCCTCGTCGAAGGCCGGCACCATCATGCCCTGGCCGAACATGCCAAGGTCGCCGCCGCCCTGGCCGGACGGGCAATCGGAGTGCTGGGCGGCCAATTGGGCGAAATCGGCGCCGGCGGCCAATTGTGCCTTCAACTCGTTGATCAGCGCCAGGGCCTCGTCCTGCGAACGGGTGGCGGTCGAACGCATGGAGCCCTTGTACATGAGCAGGATGTGCGAGGCGCGGATTTGCGAAGACATGTAATTCTCCTGGGGGTGAAACGCGTCGGGACCATAGCAGCAGCCGGGGTTGGGATGCTATAGCTTGCTAAAGTCAAAGACGGAGTATGTCCATGAGCATCCAAGCCATCGCCATCATCTCGGGCCTGGTGTTCGGCGCCGGCCTGATCGTCGCCAAGCTGCTGATCGGGCGTGCCTTGGCCAACAACGCGGTGAAAGCCCAAGAGCAGAGCCAGGAATAAAAAAAACCCGCCATCCGGCGGGTTTTCTTTCACTGCGTTCCCATCCACACCGTCGCCGCAGCCATCACGGCCAGGACGACCAGGAATGCCGCCTTCTTCAAGCGCAGGGCCAGGGGCCCCTTGTTGTCGTTGGCGGGCCCGGCCATCCGACGGGGCGGCGCGGTGACGCGCTGCCCCTCGGACGCCACCAGGCGGATCTGGCGATCAGCGCTTTTCGATCGGCGGGACATCGCGGACGTTTTCGCCGATGTACAACTGACGCGGGCGGCCGATCTTCTGGTCGCTGTCGGTCAGCATTTCGTTCCACTGGGCGATCCAGCCGACGGTGCGGGCCAGGGCGAACAGGCAGGTGAACACCTGGGTCGGGATACCCATGGCGCGGAAGATGATGCCCGAGT
>JAIWOG010000197.1 GCA_020217035.1 Magnetospirillum sp.
AGAAGTCCACGTTGGGGAACAGCTTGCGCTGGACGAAGTATTCGTCTTCCAACGCGATACGTTCCAGTTCCATGGCCAGCTTCAACAGCGGGTCGTCCTTCTTGCCCAGTTCGGCCAGCACTTCATGGCAGGTCTTCTGCATGATCTTGGCGCGCGGGTCGTAGTTCTTGTAGACGCGGTGACCAAAGCCCATCAGGCGGAACGGATCATCCTTGTCCTTGGCCTTGGCGATGAACTCGGGGATGCGGTCCACCGAGCCGATCTCTTCCAACATGGCCAGAACGGCTTCGTTGGCGCCGCCATGCGAGGGACCCCACAGCGAGGCGATGCCGGCGGCGATGCAGGCGAAGGGGTTGGCACCCGAGGAACCGGCCAAGCGCACGGTCGAGGTCGAGGCGTTCTGTTCGTGGTCGGCATGCAGGATCAGGATGCGGTCCATGGCCTTGGCCAGGATCGGGCTGACCTTGTATTCCTCGCACGGCGTGGCGAACATCATGTGCAGGAAGTTTTCCGAATAGGTCAACTTGTTCTGCGGGTACATGAAGGGCTGGCCCTGGCTGTACTTGAACGCCCAGCCGACGATGGTCGGCATCTTGGCGACCAGGCGGTAGCTGGCGACCATGCGCTGGTGCGGGTCATTGATGTCGGTCGAGTCGTGATAGAACGCCGCCATGGCGCCGACCACGCCGCACATCACCGCCATGGGGTGCGAGTCGCGGCGGAAGCCGCGGAAGAAGAACGAGATCTGCTCGTTCAGCATCGAGTGGCGGGTGATGTCGCTCTCGAACTTGGCCTTCTGCTCGGCGTTGGGCAACTCGCCCTTCAGGATCAGATAGGCGACTTCCAGGAAGTCGCACTGTTCAGCCAACTGCTCGATGGGATAGCCGCGATGCAGCAGCACGCCGTTGTCGCCATCGATGTAGGTGATGGCCGACTTACAGGAACCGGTCGAGGTGTAGCCGGGATCGTAGGTGAAGATATCCAGGTCGCTGTAAAGCTTGCGGATATCCATGACCTTCGGACCGACGGTGCCCGAATGCAGGGGGAATTCAACCTGCTTTCCGGTGCTGTTGTTGATCAGCGTAACGCTTTCCTTAGTGCTCATGTCAGCTTTCCCCGTGATCCACACTAGTGTGCGAGTGTTATGCCGTGCCACATGCCCATGAGGCGTGCGGCGGTTTCGTTCAGGGCCGATTCTTTCCGGTGCAATCCGCGATGCGGCCCAAAGTCTCGGCCCGTCCCAACACCTCCATCACTTCGAAGATGGGGGGAGAGACCGAGGATCCGGTCAGCGCCGCCCGAAGCGGCTGCGCCACCTTACCCAGTTTCTGGCCCTTGCTTTCCGCGAAAACGCGGGCGGCTTCCTCCAGAACGTCCTTTGTCCATTCGCCACCCTCGACCAGGGTGACGTATTCGGCAAGCAACGCCATCTGTTCGACGTCGGCGGCCACCTTGGCGGCCTTGTCGTCCAGCGCCAACGGCCGGCGGCGGGCATAGAACGCGGCCAGATCGGCCAGTTCCACCAGCGTCTTGGCGCGTTCCTTCAGGCCGCCCATGCCGGCCAGCAGACGGGCCTTGGCATCCTGGTCGACGGCGTGGCCCAGCTTGGCTTCGATCAACGGCACCAGCAGTTCGACCAGACGGGCATCATCGGCGACACGCATGTAATGGCCGTTGAGGTTGGTCAACTTGGTCATGTCGAATCGCGAGGCCGAGCGGCCCACCGCGTCCAGGTCGAACCACTCGATCGCCTGTTCGGTGCTGATGATCTCGTCGTCGCCATGGCTCCAGCCCAGGCGCAGCAGGTAATTGCGGATGGCTTCCGGCAGGAACCCCATATCGCGATAGGCTTCGGCGCCCAGCGCACCGTGGCGCTTGGACAGCTTGGCGCCGTCGGGGCCGTGGATCAGCGGGATATGGGCGAAACGCGGCACGTCCCAGCCGCACGCCTTGTACAACTGGTACTGGCGGAAGGCGTTGGTCAGATGGTCGTCGCCACGAATGACGTGCGTGATGCCCATGTCGTGATCGTCCACCACGACGGAAAGCATATAAGTGGGGGTGCCGTCAGCACGCAGCAAGACCATGTCGTCCAATTGGGCGTTGGCCACCTTGACCTCGCCCTGAACCAGGTCGTCGATCACCGTCTCGCCCTCTTGCGGGGCCTTCAGACGCACCACGCCGGGTAACCCGGCCGGCGCCTCGCTGGCGGGGCGGTCGCGCCAGATGCCGGGATAGCGCATGGGCTTGCCCTCGGCCTTCTGCTGGGCGCGGATGGAATCCAGTTCTTCCGGCGTGCAATAGCAGTAATAAGCCTTGCCTTCGGTCACCAATTGGCGGGCCACCTCGGCATGGCGCTCCATGCGGGCGAACTGGAACACCGGCTCGCCGTCGCCTTCCAGGCCCAGCCAAGTCAGGCCGTCGAAAATGGCGTCCACCGCTTCTTGGGTCGAGCGCGCCCGGTCGGTGTCTTCGATGCGCAGCAGGAAGCGGCCCCCGTGGTGCCGGGCGAACAGCCAGTTGAACAGCGCCGTGCGGGCGCCGCCAATGTGCAGGAAACCAGTGGGCGAGGGGGCGAAACGGGTGACGACCTGCATGATTGTTGCGCGACGCTCCATGAACAAATTTGGCGCTGGCGAACTCTGTAGCATATTCTTTCGTCCGTGACAGCCCGATCATCGCATCGGAGTGCAAATTTCCCGCCCGATAGGATGGGTTTTTTCCCACGCGAACGGTTAGGTGGCGATCCCTGGTGACGGTGTTTGACAAAGCGCTCGCACACCGGATAGTTGTCAGCTCCCAAACAAGCCAAGGACTTCTTAATGACCGCCGATTTCGTCAGCGTCCGTAGCCTGGTCTTCGAATATGGCACCACCAGGGCGCTGGATCAGGTGGGTTTCGACTTGCCCGCCGGCTCGGTCACCGCCTTGGTCGGCCCCAACGGCGCCGGCAAGACCACGCTGCTGCGCTGCTTGGCCGGGCTTGAACGGCCCCTGGCCGGCACCGTCGCCATCGACGGCGTCGATGTGTTGGACCAACCGCGCCTGGCCCATACAAGGCTGGGTTTCCAACAGGACTTCTTCGGCGTCTACGACGAGTTGACGGTGCGCCAAAACCTGTTGCACGCCGCCGCCATCCAGGGGCTTGACCGCCACGACATGGAAGAAGCCAGCGTTTGGGCGGCGGAGGCGGTGGGGCTTTCCGACCGCATGGAGCAGAAGGCCGGCGCACTTTCGCGCGGCCTGCGCCAGCGTCTGGCCATCGCCCGTGCCCTGGCGCACCGACCCAGGTTGCTGCTGATGGACGAGCCGGCCTCGGGTCTGGATCCGGAAGCCCGGCGCCACCTGTCGGCGCTGATCCGCAACCTGAACGCCGCCGGCATGACCATTGTGGTGTCGTCGCACATCCTGTCCGAGCTCGAGGATTATTCCACCCACATGCTGGCCTTGCGCGACGGCCATTGCGCCCAACTGGCCGCCTTGGGCGGGGACGACGCGGTGTTGTCGCGCTGGCGTCTGGGGCTGGTGGGCGATTGCCGCGACGCCCTGGCCGGGCTGCGGACCTTGGCCGAAGTCGGCGAGGCGCAGATCGTCGGCGGCGATATCGAGTTCACCTTCAGCGGCGATCCCCTGGCCCGTCACCATCTGCTGCGCCACCTGATGGACCAGGGCGTCATGGTCACCGACTTGGCCCCCACCGGCGGCCATCTGGAAAAGCTGTATCTGGGAGAAAAGGCATGAGCGCCTCTTCGCTGTTGCAGGTCAACCCCGAATTGCAGCGCTGTCTGTGGCTGGAACTGACCCCCACCCGGCTGGTGCTGATGCCGGTGCTGCTGGCCCTGATGCTGGTCGGGCTGCATCTGGCCGGTACCGACGACTTGGCCGAATGGATCGGCTATGCGCTTTATTTCCTGCTGCTGTTGTGGGGCACCAGGCTGGCCGCCGAATCCTTCGTCGACGAGGTGGTCCAGGGCACCTGGGACATCCAGCGGCTGTCGGCGGTCAACCCCCTGGGCCTGGCCTTGGGCAAGCTGGTGGGCGGCACCATCTATGTGTGGTATGGCGCCGCCTGGTGTCTGGTGGCGCTGCCTTTCGTTCCCGGCACCCTGGAAGGAACCGAGCTGACCAGCATCCTGATCGGCGGCCTGTCGGGACAGGCGGCGGCGTTGATGGTGGCCATGCTGCTGCATGCTTTCGACGCCAGCCGGCGTCGGGGCTCCACTGCCCTGGCCCAGGTGGTCGGCATCGTCGCCGGCATCCCCAGCCTGGGCCTGGCCGCCGCCCTGTCCTCGGTGGTGCGCGAATGGGGGACGCAAATCCATTGGTTCGGCGGCCAGTTCGAAACCGGTCCCTTCACCCTGGCCCAGCAAGCCATCACTTTGGGCTGGTGGCTGCTGGGCGTGGCCTGGCTGGTGCGCCGTCAGATGGGGCACGCGCCGTCGCCGTGGCCCTATCTGGCCTTCGCCGTTTACCAGATGGCGTTCTCCACCGGTTTCCTGTTCGCCGGCGACCTGGTGCCGCCGTTTCCGGTGGTCGCCGGAATCGCCGCCCTGGCCGGGGCCGCTTTGGCCTATGTCGGGCTGTTCACCACGCCGTGGCATGTGGCCGACGTCAAGCGGTTGATGCTGGCGCCCAACTGGGCGCAGCGCTGGTCGTTACTGCCGTCCTGGCTGCCGGTGGCACTGCTGGCCGTGGTTTTGGGAGCCGCCAGCGTGGCGTCGGGGGGGCGGGAATGGAGCCTGGCCGCCGCAGCCCTGGCTCTGTTCGTGCGCGACATCGCCCTGGTGGCGTCGGTGCGGCTGCTGTCGCGGCGGCGGACCACCCTGTTGCTGACCGTGCTGGCGGTGCTGTTGTACGGCTTGTTGCCGGAAGTGCTGGATAGCATCGGCGGCGTCACCTTGCGGGCATGGATATTCCCCACCTTGGACGCCCCGGCCGTCACCCTGGTCGGGCCGTTGGCCCAAGCCCTGGCCGCCCTGGTTCTGGCCGGCTGGGCTTGGACCCGGCGCAAGGGACACTAGGTCGGTGTGGCGGCGGCTGTTGCTCGAGCGCGAGCGGTGGCCGCTGTGGCTGCCGGTGTTCCTGGGCTTGGGCATCGCCGTCTATTTCGCCTTGCCCGTCGAGCCGGTTTCCTGGCTGGGGGCGGCGTTCTTGGCCGCCACGGTCGCCGCCGCCCTGCTGGCGCGGCGATGGAACGGGGCGTTCCTGGTCTGGGTGCCGCTGACATTCGTCGCCCTGGGCTTCGCCGCCGCGCAATTCCGTTCGACCTGGGTGGCGGCACCGGTGCTGGAACGCCCCAGTGGCAAGGTGTCCATCCAAGGTCTGGTGGACGAGGTCGAGCCCTTGGCCGAAGGCGGCCAACGGGTCACCCTGGTGCGGCCGCGCGTCGCCCTGGATGGTCCGGTTCCCACCAAGCTGCGGCTGCGCCTGAAGCAGGATCTTCCGTTGCCGGTGGGGGCGGAAATCCGCCTGGACGCCATGCTGGTTCCGCCGCCGCAACCCATGGCGCCCGGCGCCTTCGACTTCGCCCGCCATGCCTGGTTCATGGGCCTTGGGGCGGTGGGGACGGGGTTATCGACACCGGTCATCGTCACCCCACCCCCCGACTCGCCGGGGCTCGGCCGATTGCGCCAACATGTTTTGGAGCGCGTCACCGGCCAGTTGCCCGGCGCCACCGGGGGGGTGGCCGCGGCCTTGGTCACCGGAGAGACCTCGGCCATCCCACGGCCGGTCCTGGATGCCTATCGCGATTCCGGCCTGGCCCACCTGCTGTCCATTTCCGGACTACACATGAGTTTGCTTGCCGGCATGGCCTTTTTCATGCTGCGCGGCGGCTTGGCCCTGGTGCCGGCGGTGGCGTTGCGACATCCCATCAAGAAATGGGCGGCTGGCCTGGCTTTGGTCGCGACCTTCTTCTACATGCTGCTTGCTGGTGCCCCGGTGCCGGCGCAACGGGCCTTCCTGATGACCGGCATCGTACTTCTGGCGGTGATGCTGGACCGTTCGGCCCTATCCATGCGGCTGGTCGCCTGGGCCGCCATCCTGGTGTTGCTGGCCGCCCCCGACGCCTTGATCGGTCCCAGCTTCCAGATGTCCTTCGCCGCCGTCCTGGCGTTGATCGCCAGCTACGAAAAACTGTCGTCCCCCATGGCCGCGTGGCGAGCCGCCCATCAGGAATGGCATCATCGTCTGGCCCTTTACATGGTCGGATTGGTGTTGTCGTCACTGGTCGCCGGTTCGGCCACCGCGCTTTACGGCGCCTATCATTTCAACCGCTTCGCCCTGTGGTCGGTGCTGGCCAACATGGCCGCCGTGCCGTTGACCGGCGTTCTGGTCATGCCTTCGGCCATGCTGTCCCTGCTGCTGATGCCGTTCGGCCTGGAAGGGCTGGCCCTGGTGCCCATGGGCTGGGGGGTGGCGGCCATCAACTGGGTCGCCGCCCAGGTGGCGTCCTTGCCCGGCGCCTCGCTTCTGCTGCCACCCTTGCCGCTGTGGGGGCTGGTGCTCTTCACCCTGGGCGGGCTGTGGCTGGCGCTGTGGCAAGGGACGTGGCGTCTGTGGGGGCTGGCCGGCATGGCGGCCGGATTGGCCGGCTTCCTGACTGTCACCCCGCCCGACGTGCTGGTGGACGGGCGCGGCTACGCCTTCGCCGTGCGTATGAAAGACGGATCGTTGCTGGTCAATCGGGGCGGGCGATTGTTGCGCGACACCTGGGAACGCCGCGCCGGGCCGCTGTCGGCGGAAGCCTGGCCGAAGGCGGCGACCAGCGCCGACCAGCGTTTGGCCTGCGCTCCCGGTTTCTGCTTGTGGCGGGACGACGGCCGGCGAGTGGCTTACGTGCAAAAGGACGAGGTTTTGGCCGATGCCTGCGCCAGCGCCGACTGGGTGATCGCGGCGGTGCCGGTCCGCGACAAGTGCCGGGGGCGCGCCCGGGTCGTCGACCGTTTCGACCTGTGGCGACAGGGCGCCCACGCCCTGTGGCTGTCTTCTGGCCGAGTGGAAAGCGTGGCCGCCTGGCAGGGCGACAGGCCATGGTCGCACCACCCGGCAAAACGTCGCAAAAAGCATGAAGAAATATCGCCAAATATCAGCAATGAAACGAATAATGGCGATTCTTAGAGTAGGCCGGAGAAGCGTTCTATCCCCAGTCCGCCGGGATCGATGTCGGGGCTTTTTTCCGCCAGCAAGGCAGCCAGCAGGCGGGCTGACCCGCAAGCCATGGTCCAGCCCAAGGTGCCGTGGCCCGTGTTCAGCCACAAGCCGCGCAATCGGGTCTTGCCGATCAGCGGCACGCTGTCGGGGGTGACGGGCCTTAGCCCGGCCCAGGGTTCCACATGGTTGAAATCGCCGGCCCCGGGAAACAAGGCGCGGGCGTGCTCGACGATCAACCGCCAACGTTTTTCGTTCAAGCTGGGATCGTGTCCGGCCATCTCGGCGGTGCCGGCGGCCCGCAGGCGGTCGCCCAAGCGGGAATAGACCATTTTGTGTTCGTCGTCGGTGACGGAAACGGTGGGTGCCGCCGGACCGTCGGCGGTCAGGGTGATGGAATAGCCCTTGGCCGGCACGATGGGCAGGGGGATACCGGCGGGGCGGGACAGCAGCGGGCTCCACGACCCCAGAGCCAGAACCACCGCGTCGGCCATGATCTGCTGCCCTTGATCGGTGGCGGCGCCCAGCACCCGGTCGCCGTCGCGCAGCAGGTGGGTGACGTTGGTGTCGAAACGGAACTCGGCCCCCAGTCGGGCAGCATGGTTGGCCATGGCGCGGGTGAACTTGTGGGCGTCGCCGCTTTCGTCGCCCGGAGTCAGGATGCCGCCGGCCAGTTCATGACGCACCGCCGCCAGGGCCGGTTCGACGGCGACGCATTGGTCACGGTCCTGGATTTGTCTGTCCAGGCCGAAGCGGTTCATCAACAGGGCGGCCCGGCAGCCCCGGTCGAACTCGCGGGCCGAGCGGTAGACGTGCAGGATTCCTTGGGTCCGCTGGTCGTAATCCAGGGCCAAGCGTTGGCGCAGGTCGCGCAGGCAATCGCGGGAATAAAGCGCGATCCGCAATGTGCGTTCGGTGTTGCGCACGGTTCGGGGGGTGGTGCAGTTGGACACGAAGCGCAAGCCCCACACCCACAAGGCGGGGTCGAAGCGGTTCCAGCGGAACAACAAGGGGGCGTCCTCGCGGCCCATCCACTTCAGCACTTTGGGCAGAACACCGGGATTGGCCCAGGGTTCGGCGTGACAGGGCGATATCTGGCCGCCATTGGCGAAGCTGGTTTCCAGCCCGGCGCCGGACTGACGGTCCAGCACCACGACCTGATGCCCGGCTTCGGCCAGATGGTAAGCTGTGGTGGCGCCGATGACCCCGGCGCCCAAGACCAGCACCTTCACCGAAAGTTCTCCGTTCCTGGTGTGGACGACCTTCCTATCCCATGCCCCGCATCGCCGCAAGGGTGGGGCGACAAGGATGCGATTCGCCTCGGCCCGGGAAAGGACTAGGCTAGGCAAGTCAAGGAGGTTCGCATGTCCGCCGAAATCCTGAGCGTCGCCGAAATGTACCGCGCCGATTCCCTGGCCATGGCTGGCGGCATCGCCGGGACGACCCTGATGGAAGCCGCCGGCTGGGCGGTGGCCCGTGAATTGCGCCGTCGTTTCCCGCCCTGTCGAGTGGCGGTTTTGTGCGGGCCGGGCAACAATGGCGGCGACGGTTTCGTCATCGCCCGGCTGTTGCGCCGTGCTGGCTACGCGGTCAGGCTCGCCTTGTTGGGTGATGTGGCCAACCTGAAAGGTGACGCGGCGCATATGGCCGCGATGTGGACCGGCGCGGTCGAGCCCATGGACAGCGCCGTGCTGGACCGCGTCGACGTGGTGGTCGACGCCCTGTTTGGCGCTGGCTTGGCTCGCCCCTTGGACGGGGGAGCGGCCGAGATCATCGCCCGGATCGCCGCCCGCAAGGTGCCGGTGGTGGCCGTCGACGTGCCATCCGGGGTGGACGGCGACACCGGCATGGTATTGGGCGAAGCCCCGCACGCCACCCTGACCGTCACCTTCTTTCGCAAGAAGCCGGGCCATCTGCTGTATCCAGGCCGTGCCCTGTGCGGTCAAGTCGTGGTGGCCGATATCGGCATCCCCGATGCCGTGCTGGACGAGGTCGAGCCGGCGGCGGCCGAGAACGGCCCCGATCTGTGGCGGGCCCGTTTCCCCTGGCCGCAGGCGCAAGGGCATAAATACCATCGCGGCCATCTGACCATCCTGGGTGGGGCCGAGATGACCGGGGCCGCCCGTCTGGCGGCGCGGGCCGGGCGGCGGGTGGGGGCAGGGTTGGTGACCATCGCTGCCCCCGACGCGGCGCTGGCGGTCTACCGCATGGCCGATCCGGGCAACATCGTCGTCTCCGAGGCGGAACTGTCGGCACTGTTGGCCGACACACGCCGCAACGCCTGGGTGGTGGGGCCGGGGGGCGGGCAGGGCGAGGGACGCCGCGCCCAGTTGCGGGCGGTGCTGGATTCGGGCCGCGCCTGCGTCGTCGACGCCGACGCCTTGGGCTGGCTCAGTCCCTGCAAGGATTCGCTGCGCAAGCTGTTGACGCCGGCCGCCGTGCTGACCCCCCATGATGGCGAGTTCGCCCGGCTTTTCGGCGAGGTCAAGGGATCGCGCCTTGATCGCGCCCGCCAGGCCGCCGCCTGTTCCGGCGCGGTGGTGTTGCTGAAGGGGGCCGACACCGTGGTCGCCCATCCGGACGGCCGGGCGGTGATCAACGGCGCCGCACCGCCTTTCCTGGCCACCGCAGGGTCGGGTGACGTGCTGGCCGGATTGATCGGCGGGCTGATGGCCGCCGGCATGGACGGTTTCGACGCCGCCTGCGCGGGGGCGTGGCTGCATGGCGCCGCCGCCCGGGCTTTCGGCCCCGGCCTGATCGCCGAGGACCTGCCCGAAGCCTTGCCCATGGTCCTGAGCAGCCTTTACCGCCAGGATAATCCACCTAAATATCAGGGGTAAGCCGATCACGCC
>JAIWOG010000198.1 GCA_020217035.1 Magnetospirillum sp.
GCAGAAAGGACGCCGATGACCCAAGCCGCCACGCCCTCCTTGCTGGACCGCATCAAGGGTCTTGCCAAGTCCTGGCTGGAAGTGGCCGGGTCGTCGAAAAGCGGCGAGACGCTCAGTCTGGCCCCCCATCTGCCCGACGACGATCTGGCCCGCCTGCGCGACCAGATGCAAGCCTGCCTGGATGGCAAGGGTGGCGAGGTTTCGGCCCGGGCGCGGGCCGCCGCCTTGGGGCGGGAATATTTGGACCTGTCGGCCGAGGGGCGGCGGCGCTTCCTGAAACTGGTGGCCGACGAATTCGGCCCCGATTCAGAAGCGGTGGACCAGGCCATGGAAGCCTTGCGCCAGGCGCCGCCAGAAAAGCGCACGGTGGTCGAACAGCGGCTGCGGCAAGTGCTTGAACCGCCGCGCTTGCGCCTGCTGACCCAATTCAACGCGCTTCCCGAAGGCGTCAAGTTCCTGGTTGACCTGCGGGCCGAACTGGCGGGGATGGGCAAGGGCGATTCCGGCCTGCAAGCCTTGGAAGGCGACCTGAAGGGGCTGCTGGCGGCGTGGTTCGACGTTGGCTTCCTGGAACTGCGCCGTCTGACCTGGGCGTCGCCGGCCAACGTGCTGGAAAAGTTGATCCAATACGAGGCGGTGCACACCATCCGTGGCTGGGACGACCTGAAGAACCGGCTGGATTCCGACCGCCGGCTTTACGCCTTTTTCCATCCGCGCATGCCGGACGAGCCCTTGATCTTCGTCGAGGTCGCCCTGGTGCAGGGTATCAGCGGCGATGTCGGTCAATTGCTGGATTTGGACGCCCCTTTGGGTAACCCCGACGCCGCCGACACCGCCATCTTCTATTCCATCAACAACGCCCAGCGTGGTCTGAACGGCATTTCGTTCGGAAATTTCCTGATCAAGCGGGTGGTCGAGGAACTGACCCGCGAATTCAAGAACCTGAAAACCTTCGCCACCCTGTCGCCCATTCCCGGTTTCCGTCACTGGCTGGAAGGTCGGCTGGCCGAGGGCGAGCCCGGCCTGTTGTCGGGCAACGAGCACCGGGCCCTGGCCCAGGTGTCCAACGGTTTGGGCGCCAAGGGCAGCCTGAAGGCGCTGCTGGCCGATCCGGCCTGGATCGACGACGCCCACCTGTCGGAAGTGCTGCGCGGCCCCCTGATGCGGCTGGCGGCCCGTTATCTGGCCGAGGAACGCAAGGGGCGGGACCGTGCGCTCGACCCGGTGGCGCATTTCCACCTGTCCAACGGCGCCCGCATCGAACGGCTGAACTGGCTGGCCGACCTCAGCGCCAACGGGCTGCGCCAGTCGGCGGGCATGATGGTCAACTACCTTTACAAGTTGGACGACATCGAGGCCAACCACGAAGCCTATGCCGGTCGCGGCAAGGTGGTGATCTCAAGCGGGGTCAAGGCCCTGCTGAAAGCGTGATGCAAAAAAGGCCGCGCCCCGATGGGGACGCGGCCTTTTCACATGGGGACGACCTAGACGGCGCGGATGTCGGCGACGAACTGGTCCACCTGATTTTCCAGCACGCCCGAGTTCTGTGCCAGCGAAGCGGCTGCGTTCAGCACTTCGCGGGCGGTGTTGCCGGTCTCGAAGGCTGCGGCGGAAACCCGGGCGATGGTGCCGGTGACTTCCTGGGTGCCCATGGCCGCTTGCTGGACGTTGCGGGCGATTTCCTGGGTGGCGGCCCCTTGTTCCTCGACGGCGGCGGCGATGGATCCGGCGATCTCGTTGATCTGGCCGATGGTCCTGGCGATGTCGGCGATGGCGCCCACCGCGTCGCGGGTGGCCGCCTGCACGGCGCCGATCTGGGTACCGATCTCGTTGGTGGCCTTGGCTGTCTGGTTGGCCAGCGACTTCACCTCGTTGGCGACCACGGCGAAGCCCTTGCCGGCGTCACCGGCGCGGGCCGCCTCGATGGTGGCGTTCAGCGCCAGAAGATTGGTCTGGCTGGCGATGGCGTTGATCAGGTTGACCACCTGTCCAATCTTGCCGGCGGCTTCCGACAAGCTTTCCACCATGGTGTTGGTGCGCTCGGCCTCGCTCATGGCGCTGGCGGCGATGGCCGCCGAGTGGGAGACTTGGCGGCTGATTTCCTCGATGGACGACGACAGTTCCTCGGCGGCGGCGGCCACCGTCTGGATGTTGGTGGTGGCTTCCTCGGCGGCGGCGGCGACCGTGGTGGACTGGCCCGAGGTTTCCTCGGCGTTGGCGGCCATGGTTCGCGCCGCGGCCTCGACCTGGGTGGCGGCGGCGGCCACCTGCGACACCACGCCCTTGACGTCACGTTCGAAAGTGTCGGCCTTGGCCCCCAGTTCACGGGCGATGATGGCAGCGGTGTTGGCCTCGATGTAGACCGAGGTGGCAAGGTCCATGTCCAGGAAGGCGGCCTTGTTGACGGCGACCATGGTGGCGGCGGCGATTTCCGGCTTCTTGCGATAGGTTTCGGCGATCAGCGCGAACACCTTGTTCAGCACGAAGCAATAGCCGGCGGTGTACCAGCGGGGCTCCAGGCCGATGCGCTGATGGACCTTGCCGATCTCGGTGACGTTGGCGAAATAGCGGTCGTCGAAATTGCCGTCGAACACCGATTCCAGCCAATGCTTCCGCTGCATGGCGGCAGCGTGGGCGATGCGTTCGGGGGAACCGAACTTGCCAGCGACCTCGGGATAGGACTTCACGTGGGTGTAGAAAGCATCCAGCAGGGCGTCGATGCGGGTGGCCAGGATTGGACGAAACTCGCGAAGAGTCTTGCAAGTTTGCTGGTCGATTTGCAGAAAGGCAATGCGGCCACCGCGATCTAGATCCATCGATAATCCCCCAAAAAATTAGCCGCTTCATCCCTTCGTTGGAAGGGGTCCCCCTTATGTAGGGATGAAGCATCCCCGTTTTGAATGAACGGAAGTATAAGAAACCATCCTTAAAGTCTATAAGGATTTCAAGATTCCTGTCATCGGAGGGCCGGGTGAAAAAACCCGATTGAGGGTCTGTATCATTGCGGTCATCCATGCTATAGACACGCGTTCCGGCGGGCCGGACCAGGAAATCAGCCGTGTTTCGGGGGATGGATGGGGCCGCGCACCTGCCTATGCGGGCGTGGCGGAACTGGTAGACGCACCAGATTTAGGTTCTGGCGGTGAAAGCCGTGGGGGTTCAAGTCCCTTCGCCCGCACCAGTTTCGCCCGAGGTGTCCAGTGTAGGGGGGCCAAGGGTGTCCGCCGGTGTTCTTCAACGTTTTTTCGATTGGCGAAAGACTGATGCAGGTAACCGAGACCAATGCTGACGGCCTGAAGCGCGAATTCAAGGTCGTCGTCCCCGCGGATCAGATCGAGGCGCGCACCCAGACCCGCCTGGAAGAGATCGCTCGCACCGTGAAGCTGCCCGGCTTCCGCCCCGGCAAGGTGCCGATGAAGATCGTGCGGCAGAAATATGCCGCCGCCATCATGGGCGAAGTGCTCGAGCAGGCGGTGAACGACGGCACCGGCAGCGCCATCTCCGAACGCAACCTGCGCCCGGCCGCCCAGCCCAAGGTCGAGATCACCTCGTTCGCCGAAGGTGCCGACCTGGAATTCTCCGTCGCTTTGGAAATTCTGCCGGAAATCACTCCGATGGACTTCTCCACCATCTCGCTGGAACGCGAGAAGGCCGAAATCCCGGCCGAGGAGATCGACGAGACCCTGAAGAACATCGCCGAGCGTAACGAAAGCAGCGAAACCGTCGACCGCGCCGCCGCTTCCGGCGACGTCGTCGTCATCGACTTCGTCGGCAAGCAGGACGGCGTGGCGTTCCCCGGCGGCACCGCCGAGGGCTATTCGCTGAAGCTGGGCTCGAACACCTTTATCCCCGGTTTCGAGGATCAGTTGGTGGGCGCCAAGGCCGGCGACACCGTGGTGGTCAAGGTCACCTTCCCGGAAGGCTATGGCAATTCCGAACTGGCCGGCAAGCCCGCCGAGTTCGACGTCACCGTCAAGGAAGTCAAGGCCACCAAGCCGGCCGACATTGACGACGAACTGGCCAAGAAAGTCGGCCTCGACTCGCTCGACGCCCTCAAGGGCGCCATTTCCGAGGAAATCGGCCGCGAACTGAACGCCATCGCCCGCAACAAGGTCAAGCGCCTGTTGCTGGATGCCCTGGCCGCCGGCCATGACTTCCCGGTGCCCGCCAGCATGGTCGACGGCGAGTTCGACGCCATCTGGAAGCAGCTGGAAGCCGACCGCGAAGCCGGCCGCCTGGATCCGTCCGACGAAGGCAAGGATGAAGACACCCTGAAGGCCGAGTACAAGGCCCTGGCTGAGCGCCGGGTCCGCCTGGGCCTGCTGCTGGCTGAAGTCGGCCAGAAGAACGAAGTCACCGTCACCCAGGACGACCTGAACAAGGCGCTGATCGAGGAGGCCCGCCGCTATCCCGGTCAGGAACACCTGGTGTTCCAGTACTACAAGGGTAACGCCGAGGCGCTGAACTCGTTGCGCGCCCCCATCTTCGAAGAGAAGGTGGTGGACTTCATTCTGGAACTGGCCAAGGTCACCGACAAGCCGGTTTCCGCCGCTGATTTGCGCAAGGACCCCGACGAAGCCGAAGAAACGGCCGAGGACGCCAAGCCGAAGAAGAAGGCCGCCAGTAAGAAGAAGGCGGCCGACAAGGCGGAGTAAGGTTTCAGACGCCGGCGTTTCCGAAAGGAAATGCCGGCGTCCCACTTGTGCTCCCGGCTTTTTCCCCCCATTGTTTATTGCGGCGCATTCACTTGCGCCCCGAATTGTCAGGCAGAAGGACGGATCATGCGCGAGAGAGACCCCATCGACCTTTATATGAACACCCTGGTGCCGATGGTGGTCGAACAGACCAGCCGGGGCGAACGCGCTTACGACATCTATTCGCGCCTGCTGAAGGAACGCATCATTTTCCTGACCGGCCAAGTCTACGACGAAGTGTCGTCTTTGATCTGCGCCCAGCTGCTGTTCCTGGAATCGGAAAACCCGAACAAGGACATCGCTTTCTACATCAATTCGCCGGGCGGCGTGGTGACCAGTGGCCTGGCCATGTACGACACCATGCAGTACATCCGTCCGTCGGTGTCCACCGTGTGTCTGGGCCAGGCGGCCTCCATGGGCTCGCTGCTGCTGACCGCCGGCACCAAGGGTAAGCGTTTCTCGCTGCCCAACGCCCGCGTCATGATCCACCAGCCCTCGGGCGGCGCCCAGGGCCAGGCCACCGACATCGAGATCCAGGCCCGCGAGATCCTGGCTTTGCGCGCCCGTCTCAACAACATGTATGTGCAGCATACCGGCCAGCCGCTGGACGTCATCGAACGCGCCATGGAGCGCGACAAGTACATGACCGCCGACGAAGCCAAGGAATTCGGCTTGATCGACGAAGTGGTGTCCAACCGCCCGACCCTGGAAGAGATCGAGGCCAAGGGCTGATTATTGGGGCCGGCTTGGGTTCTTGGGATTTTGGTTGTGTGCCGAAGGTCCCTGTGGCTAACATGAAACCCAAGCTTCCGGCCGCTTTTTTCCAATGGAGTACCGATGACCAAGTCCACAAGCGGCGATTCCAAAAATACCTTGTATTGCTCGTTCTGCGGAAAGAGCCAGCACGAGGTGCGCAAACTGATCGCCGGGCCGACCGTCTTCATCTGTGATGAATGCGTCGAGCTGTGCATGGACATCATCCGCGAGGAGCACAAGACCCATCTGGTCCGCTCGCGCGACGGCGTCCCCACCCCCAAGGACATTCGCGCCGTCCTTGACGATTACGTGATCGGCCAGGACCACGCCAAGAAGGTCCTGTCGGTGGCGGTGCACAACCACTACAAGCGCTTGCAGCATGGCGGCAAGGCCGGCGAGGTCGAAATCGCCAAGTCCAACATCCTGCTGATCGGCCCCACCGGCTGCGGCAAGACCCTGTTGGCCCAGACCCTGGCCCGCATCCTGGACGTGCCGTTCACCATGGCCGACGCCACCACCCTGACCGAAGCCGGTTACGTGGGCGAGGATGTCGAGAACATCATCCTCAAGCTGTTGCAGGCGGCGGAATACAACGTCGAACGCGCCCAGCGCGGCATCGTCTACATCGACGAGGTCGACAAGATCAGCCGCAAGTCCGACAACCCGTCCATCACCCGCGACGTGTCGGGCGAGGGGGTGCAGCAGGCGCTGCTGAAGATCATGGAAGGCACGGTGGCCAGCGTTCCGCCCCAGGGTGGCCGCAAGCATCCGCAGCAGGAATTCCTGCAGGTGGACACCACCAACATCCTGTTCATCTGCGGCGGTGCCTTCGCCGGCCTGGAAAAGGTGATCGGCAGCCGCGGCAAGAACAACTCCATCGGCTTCGGCGCCGAGGTGCGTGGCCCCGACGAACGCCGCACCGGCCAGATCCTGCGCGAGGTCGAGCCGGAAGATCTGCTGAAATTCGGCTTGATCCCCGAATTCGTCGGCCGTCTGCCGGTTCTGGCCACCTTGGACGACCTGGATGTGGGCGCCCTGGTGGAAATCCTTTCCAAGCCGAAGAACGCCTTGGTCAAGCAGTACCAGCGCCTGTTCGAGATGGAAGACACCAAGCTGTCCTTCACCGACGACGCCCTGGTGTCCATTTCCGAGAAGGCCATTGCCCGCAAAACCGGCGCCCGTGGTCTCAGGTCGATCATGGAAGGCATCTTGCTGGACACCATGTTCGAACTGCCGGGCATGGAAAACATCGAGGAAGTGGTGGTCAACAAAGAGGTGGTGGAGAACCGGGCCCAGCCTCTGCTCATCTACTCGGAACGGCGTGAAGACGTCGGCGCCGGCGCCTGAGGCGCCGGCCGTTCCGGGCACGTGATCGGCGGTTCCCCTTGACGGGGCGGGGAATCCGACCATCTAGGTAATATTCGTTAAAGTCGGTCCGGGGTTTCCCCATCCCGGCCGCAGGCCCGAAGAGGTATCATGTCCGAAATCGCTCGTGGCGACGTCTTCCCCGTTCTTCCGCTCCGCGACATCGTCGTCTTCCCCCATATGATCGTCCCCCTGTTCGTCGGCCGCGACAAGTCGGTCCGCGCCTTGGAAGACGTCATGCGCGAAGACAAGCAGATCTTGCTGGTGGCGCAGAAGAACGCGGCCCAGGACGATCCCACCACCGACGACATCTATTCCGTCGGTACCGTGTCCACCGTCCTGCAATTGCTGAAGCTGCCCGACGGCACCGTCAAGGTGCTGGTGGAAGGCGGCAAGCGTGCCCGCATCACCGGCTTCACCGACAACGATTCCTTCTTCCAGGCTTATGCCGAAGTGCTGGACGACGGCGAGGTGGAAGGCCAGGAACTGGAAGCCTTGGCTCGTTCCGTGGTCGGCCAGTTCGAACAATACATCAAGCTCAACAAAAAGATTCCGCCCGAGGTCCTGGTTTCGGTCAACCAGATCGAGGACCCCGCCAAGCTGGCCGACACGGTGGCTTCGCACCTGTCTTTGAAGATTTCCGACAAGCAGGAATTGCTGGAACTGGGCACCATCGCCGAGCGGCTGGAACGCGTCTATTCCTTCATGGAAGGCGAAATCGGCGTCCTGCAGGTGGAAAAGAAGATCCGCAACCGGGTCAAGCGCCAAATGGAGAAGACCCAGCGCGAGTACTACCTGAACGAACAACTGAAGGCCATCCAGAAGGAACTAGGCGAGGGCGAGGACGGCAAGGACGAAACCGCCGAACTGGAAGAACGCATCGCCAAGACCCGGCTGTCCAAGGAAGCCCGCGAGAAGTGCTTGGCCGAGGTCAAGAAGCTGAAGTCCATGAGCCCCATGTCGGCGGAAGCCACCGTGGTGCGCAACTATCTTGATTGGATGCTGTCCATTCCGTGGAAGAAACGGACCAAGGTCAAGAAGGACGTCAAGCTGGCGGAGAAGATCCTTAATTCCCAGCATTACGGTCTGGAAAAGGTCAAGGAACGCATCGTCGAGTACTTGGCGGTGCAGACCCGGACAGAAAAGGTCAAGGGTCCGATCCTGTGTCTCGTCGGCCCGCCTGGCGTCGGCAAGACGTCGTTGGGCAAGTCCATCGCCGAGGCGACGGGGCGCAATTTCGTCCGCATCAGCCTTGGGGGCGTGCGTGACGAGGCCGAAGTGCGCGGCCATCGCCGCACCTATATCGGTTCCATGCCCGGCAAGGTCATCCAGGGGATGAAGAAGGCCAAGTCTTCCAATCCGCTGTTCCTGCTGGACGAAATCGACAAGCTGGGCGCCGATTGGCGCGGCGACCCGTCCTCGGCGTTGCTGGAAGTGCTGGACCCGGAACAGAACGCCACTTTCAACGACCATTACCTGGAAGTCGATTACGACCTGTCCGACGTGATGTTCGTCACCACCGCCAACACGCTGCGCATGCCCCAGCCGCTGCTGGACCGCATGGAGGTCATCCGCCTGTCCGGTTACACCGAGGACGAGAAGGTGGAGATCGCCAAGCGTCACCTGTTCGACAAGGTGATGAACGCCGCCGGCCTGAAGAAGGGCGAATGGACGGTGTCCGACGACGCCATCCGCGATTTGTGCCGTTACTACACCCGCGAGGCGGGCGTGCGTAACCTGGAGCGCGAACTGGCCAACCTGGCCCGCAAGGCCACCACCGAGATCGTGTCCAAGGGCAAGGCCAAGGTGGCGGTGACACCCAGGAACCTGGAAAAGTATGCCGGCGTGCGTAAGTACCGCTTTGGCGAAGCCGAGTTGGAAGACATGGTCGGTGGCGTCACCGGCCTGGCCTGGACCGAGGTGGGCGGCGAGTTGCTGACCATCGAGGCGGTGACCATGCCCGGCAAGGGCAATTTCTCCATCACCGGCAAGCTGGGCGACGTGATGCAGGAATCGGTGCAGGCGGCCCGCTCTTACGTCCGCTCGCGTTCGGTTTCCCTGGGCATCAAGCCGAATGTGTTCGAGAAGCGTGACATCCACGTCCACGTTCCCGAAGGCGCCACTCCCAAGGATGGTCCGTCGGCGGGTATCGCCATGTGCACGGCCATCGTCTCGGCCTTGACCGGCATCGCCGTGCGCCGCGAAGTGGCGATGACCGGCGAGGTGACCTTGCGCGGCCGGGTGCTGCCCATCGGTGGTCTGAAGGAAAAGCTGCTGGCCGCTTTGCGCGGCGGCCTGAAGACCGTGCTGATCCCCAAGGACAACGAGAAGGACTTGGCCGAGATCCCCGACAACGTCAAGAAGGGTCTGGAGATCGTCCCGGTCTCCACCGTTGACGAGGTTTTGGAACGGGCCTTGACCCGTCTTCCGGTGCCGGTGGAGTGGGAGGAGCCCGCCGAGGCCCCTGCCGCCGCCGCCAAGGAAGACGAATCGGGGGCGGTGCTGAAGCACTGATCCTGATAACTTGCTGTCATAATCTTACGGCGGCCGGGTATTGCGGCCGCCGTTTGCTTTTGGTCTTAGGGTTAAGACCCGAACTTATGCACAGAATGGCTAGAAAATGGCGGAAAACCAGGGCTTAGCCCGCTTTCGCGATTGACGCCCGCCAAAACCCGGACATAAACTTTTCGGCGTTATTTGTGGGGGGCCTTCGCATAAGGCTTTCGCACGTGCAATAGTCATAGGGGGCTATCAGGTGAACAAGAATGATCTCGTGACGGCGGTCGCCACCAGCGCCGGCCTGTCGAAAGCCGACGCCGCCAAGGCCGTCGATGGTGTGTTCGATGCCATTTCCGGTGCCCTGGCAGGCGGCGACGAAGTGCGTCTGGTTGGTTTCGGCACCTTCTCGGTGTCCGAACGCGCGGCTTCCGAGGGGCGGAACCCCCGTACCGGCGAAACCATCAAGATCCCGGCGTCCAAGCAGCCGAAGTTCAAGGCCGGCAAGGGCCTGAAGGACGCGGTGCAGTAAGCGCCCGCTTGACAAGAAGGCCGGCCGGCTTTTGCCGTGCCGGCCTTTTTTATGCCCAAGGTGATCGCGCCGCGTTCGTCACAGGCGGGCGCTTGGGCACGTCCAGCAGATGATGCTTGATCACGAAGGGCAGGGAGGCTTATAAAGGTTCATGTTTTGTTCCTAGAGCTAGGCAGGCTGAAACCTTATGCGCAAGCCGACCAAACCAGAACGCCTTTATCTGGATTTCGATGGCTTTTTCGCTTCGTGTGAGCAATTTGCCCACCCGCATCTGCGCGGCAAGCCGGTCGGCGTGGTGCCCTTCGACGGCGTGGACACCACCTGCGTCATCGCCTGTTCGCGGGAAGCCAAGAAGCGCGGCGTCTCCAACGTGATGAACGTTCGCGACGCCCGCCGAATCTGTCCCGACATCATCCTGCAACCGCAAAATCCCGATCTTTACCGGCGTGCCCACAACGCGCTGCTGTCCGAGATCGCCATGGTTATCCCCATCGACGCGGTCAAATCCATCGACGAACTGACCTGCCGCCTGGACCCACGCCAGCAGGAAAACCCCCGCGCGGTGGGCGAGGCGATCAAGGCCCGGTTGGAAAAATTGGTGGGTCCGTGGATCAAATGCAGCATCGGTTACGCCGCCAACCGGCAATTGGCGAAGATGGCCTGCAAGGCGGGCAAGCCCGACGGCAACATGGTCTGGCATCCCCAGGATATGCCGGTGCCGTTGCTGGGAGTCCGCATCGCCGACGTGCCGGGCATCGGCAAGAACATCCTGCACCGGCTTTGGGATGCCCGCATCGTCGACATGCAAGACCTTTTGAACACCCAACCCAAGCAGTTGCGGGCCATCTGGGGCAACGTGACGGGGGAACGTTTGTGGTACGCGCTCCACGGCTACGACATCCAGGCACCGACATCCGAGCGCGGCATGTACGGCCACGGCCGGGTGATGCCGCCCAGCCACCGGACGCTTTCCACCGCCAAGTCGGTGTCGCGGCTGCTGCTGGTCAAGGCGGCCCGACGCATGCGGCGCGACGGCTGGTCGGCCAGCCGGGTGTTCCTGTGGCTGGGCATGTGGGAAAGTTCTTGGAGTGGCAGCGCCTACATGCCGGCCATCTGCGACGATCCCGGCATTCTGCGGGCCTTGGAACAGGTGTGGGGGCAGGCCCAGGCCGCGCTTCCGCGCCGCGCGGTCATCGCCCGGCTGAACGTCACCTTGGGCGAACTGAGCAAGACCGAACAGCGTCAACTGGACCTGCTGACCAATGACGAACCGGAACGGCAACGCTTCGAGGCCGTCACCGGCGCCATTGACCAACTGAACCGCAAATACGGCCGCACGCTGGTCAGCGTCGGATTGTGGACACCGCCGCCCGGCGACCATGCCGGCGGCAAGATTTCTTATACCCGCATTCCCAGCGCCGAGGATTTCTATTGATGAGCTGGAAAAACGAAACCCGGCTGTCCGACCTGGATCCCGCCACCCGCCTGGAAGTCACGTGCCGCACATGCGGTCTGACCCGTTATGAAACCCAAGCGGCGCTGATGGCCCAGCCCAAACTGCGCCAAGCCCACCTTGACGCCGTGGAGGCGGGCTTGCGCTGCGCCAACCGTTTTTGCCGTGGCCCGGTCAGGGTCGGGCTGGTTTACGACAACCTGAACGAAGCCTTCGTCGGTGGAATGGCATAGACACCGAACCCGCCTGATCCAGCGACAAACATCAGGGCCGTTCTGATCCGTCGTTGACGGAAGAAGCCCTGGAGCGTTACGAGCGCGAGGTAGCGCAGCGCCAGGGCATCGCGCTTCCATTTGGCGATGCGGGATTTTTCCTGCCGCGCCCCTTTCTTCTTGGGCGTGACCTCGCGCTCGTAACGCTCCAGGGCTTCGTGAAGGGTGGTGCGTTCGGCCTCGCTGCGGTCCACATAGGTGCCGCCATCCATTTCGATTTCAACGTCCTGCGCCCAGCGTTCGCCCTGGGCCTTGGTGTCGAAGGTGCGCGACACGAGCGGATAGCCCTTGCGCCGGATTTTCACCTGCCATGCACCGCTGCGCTTAACGAAGGTTGATGGGGTACCTGCCGCCGATTGTCCCAACCGGCGTTCAGTGTCCCATTTCTGTCCCAAATTGGCAATCTTGGCGCTTCAGGGGCTTGCGTCTGTGGGTTGGGAATTGACGCTAAGCCTTTGAAAAACTGGCGGATGGGGTGGGATTCGAACCCACGGTAGGCTTGCACCTACGGCGGTTTTCAAGACCGCTGCCTTAAACCACTCGGCCACCCATCCGC
>JAIWOG010000313.1 GCA_020217035.1 Magnetospirillum sp.
CAAAGAAAGTCATTGGCTACATCAAGCTGCAGGTGCCGGCCGGCAAGGCCAACCCGTCGCCGCCGATCGGTCCGGCGCTGGGTCAGCGCGGCTTGAACATCATGGAATTCTGTAAGGCGTTCAACGCCCAGACCCAGCAGCTGGAAGCCGGCATGCCGATTCCGGTGGTGATCACCGCTTATTCCGACCGTACCTTCACCTTCGTCACCAAGACCCCGCCGGTGACCTACTTCCTGAAGAAGGCCGCTGGCATTCAGAAGGGCACCACGACGCCGGGCAAGGCGACCGTGGGTCAGGTGACCATGGCTCAGATCCGTGAGATCGCCGAAAAGAAGATGGTGGACTTGAACGCTGTCGACATCGACGGCGCCGCCAGCATGATCGTCGGTTCGGCCCGGTCCATGGGCCTCAAGGTGGTGGAGTAATCCCATGGCCAAGCTCGGAAAGCGTCTGAAGTCCGCCTATGAAGGCGTCGACTCCAACAAGTTCTACACCCTGGAAGAAGCCGTGAAGCTGGTGAAGGCCGGCGCCAAGGCCAAGTTCGACGAAACCGTCGAAGTCGCCATGAACCTGGGCGTCGATCCCCGTCACGCCGACCAGATGGTCCGTGGCGTGGTCGAGTTGCCCAACGGTACCGGCAAGACCGTGCGCGTCGCCGTCTTCGCCAAGGCCGAGAAGGCCGAGGAAGCCCGCAAGGCGGGTGCCGACATCGTCGGCGCCGAAGACCTGGCCGAACAGATCCAGGGCGGCATGATGGATTTCGACCGCTGCATCGCCACCCCCGACATGATGGGTGTGGTCGGCCGCCTCGGTAAGGTCCTCGGCCCGCGCAACCTGATGCCCAACCCCAAGCTGGGCACCGTCACTCCGAACGTCACCGAAGCCATTCGCGCCGCCAAGGCCGGCCAGGTGCAGTTCCGTGTGGAAAAGGCCGGCATCATCCATGCTGGCGTCGGCAAGGCCTCGTTCGACGAAGCCAAGCTGGTCGAGAACATCAAGGCTTTCATCGACGCCATCAACAAGGCCAAGCCGGCCGGCGCGAAGGGCACCTACGTCAAGAAGGTGTCGCTGTCGTCGACCATGGGCGTCGGCGTCAAGCTGGACATCGCCAGCGTTAACGCGTAAGAGTTAACGCTTTTCAAGATTACCCCCGGCTTCGGCCGGGGGGATCGGGAATTTTCAACAGACCTTTCGGGGTCTTCGAAGATTCCCAACCTGTCCGAGACCGTCGGTGTCCGGGTCGGCTTGCCGGCCAGACTTAAAGGGAGCTCCCGCCAACGCAGACAGAGGTGAAACCGTGATGCGTCCCCTTGGGACAAGTTTCGGCTGATTGCTTCTGGGACAGGCCACCGGCTTCGGCCTTGGGAAACCAAGACGAGGCCATCGGGCAAAGTTCCGGTTCGTTCCGCAAGGATGACCGGATCGCTGTTTGGAGACGAAAGTGGACCGGACACAAAAGAAAGAGTGGGTCGGCTCGCTGCATGGAACCCTGGAATCGGCCGGCCTGGTCGTCGTCACCCATTATTCGGGTCTGACGGTCGCCGAGGTCACCGATCTGCGGGGCAAGATGCGCGCTGCCGGTGCCAGCTTCAAAGTGACCAAAAACCGTCTCACCAAGCTCGCCCTTGAGGGTACCGCGTACGAGAACATCGGTGACCTGTTCACCGGCCCGACCGCCATCGCCTATTCGGCCGATCCGGTTGCCGCCGCCAAGGTTGCCGCCGACTTCGCCAAGACCAACGACAAGCTCAAGATCCTGGGTGGATCCTTGGGCGGTCAGCGTCTCGACGTCGCCGGTGTCCAGGCTCTTGCCACCCTGCCGTCCTTGGACGAGCTGCGTGCCAAGCTGCTGGGCATGATCTCCACGCCCGCTACCCGTATCGCCGGTGTGCTGCAAGCCCCCGCTGGCCAGTTGGCCCGGGTGCTCAAGGCCAAGGCGGACAAGGACGCTGCGTGAGAGTTTAAAGAAAACCATCCCAGAACAACTCAAGCTGAATATTAGGAGTATCAAATGGCTGATCTCGCCAAGCTCGTTGACGATCTGTCCGCCCTGACCGTGTTGGAAGCCGCCGAGCTGTCCAAGATGCTGGAAGAGAAGTGGGGCGTTTCCGCCGCCGCTCCGGTTGCCGTCGCCGCCGTCGCCGCTGGTGGCGCCGCTGCCCCGGCCGCTGAAGAAAAGACCGAATTCGACGTCGAACTGACCGAAGCCGGCGACAAGAAGATCAACGTCATCAAGGAAGTCCGCGCCATCACCGGCCTGGGCCTGAAGGAAGCCAAGGACCTGGTCGAAGGCGCCCCGAAGGTGGTCAAGGAAGGCGCTTCGAAGGACGAAGCCGAGAAGATCAAGAAGGTGCTCGAAGAAGCTGGTGCCAAGGTCACCATCAAGTAATCGAGGCCAATCTGGTCTTGCCATCGGGCCGGGAGCGGCGGCGGAAATCGCCGCCGCTACCTGGCCTAATGGCGTCTGTGCGTGATGAACTGCCGGGGGTGGCCCCTATTTCCGCCACGATGACCGGCTAGGCATTGGTTTGTTTTTTTCCCAAGAAGGCGGGACTTCCCCGCCTTGCGACCCAATTTCCGGGTCGATACCGACATGAGGACGAGGAGCGGCAATGGCTAAATCCTATACGGGTCGGAAGCGTGTGCGCAAAAGCTTCGGGCGCATCCCCACCGTGGCCCCGATGCCCAACCTGATCGAGGTGCAGAAAAGCTCCTACGATCATTTCCTGCAAATGGACACGCTGCCGGAAAAGCGGACCAATGTCGGCCTGCAAGAAGTGTTCAAGTCGGTCTTCCCGATCAAGGACTTCTCCGAGCGCGGCACGCTTGAGTTCGTCAAGTACGAGCTGGAGCAGCCGAAATACGACGTCGAGGAATGCCAGCAGCGCGGCATGACCTTCGCCGCCCCCTTGAAGGTGACCCTGCGTCTGGTCGTCTGGGACATCGACGAGGACACCGGGGCGCGGTCGATCCGCGACATCAAGGAGCAGGACGTGTACATGGGCGACATGCCGCTCATGACCGCCAACGGCACCTTCGTCATCAACGGCACCGAGCGCGTCATCGTTTCCCAGATGCACCGCAGCCCGGGCGTGTTCTTCGACCACGACAAGGGCAAGACCCATTCGTCGGGCAAGTACCTGTTCGCCGCCCGCGTCATCCCCTATCGCGGTTCCTGGCTGGACTTCGAGTTCGACGCCAAGGATCTGGTCTATGTGCGCATCGACCGTCGTCGCAAGCTGCCGGTGACCACGCTGCTCTACGCCCTGGACAACGTCGCCACCCAGGCGCTGCGGGCCAACCGCGCCGCCGAGGGCCGCCCGGTCGAGCTGACCGAGCTGAAGGGCATGACGGCCGAGGACATCCTCGACTATTTCTACGAAAAGAACGTCTACACCCGTGGCCCCAAGGGCTGGAAGACCGCGTTCCAGCCGGAGCGCATGAAGGGTGTGAAGCTGGTCTATGACCTGATCGACGCCAAGACCGGCGAAAAGGTGGCCGAAGCCGGCGCCAAGATGACGCCGCGCCTGGGCAAGAAGCTTAAGGAACAGGGCGTCGAGGACATCCTGGTGCTGCCGGAAGATCTGACCGGCCAGTACGCCGCCGAGGACATCATCAACGAGAAGACCGGCGAGATTTACATCGAAGCCGGTCACGAGTTGACCGCCACCGTCCTGGCCGAACTGGAAAAGGCCGGTGTCACCGAACTGCCGATGCTGGCCATCGACCACATCAATGTCGGCCCCTATATCCGCAACACGCTGTCGGTGGACAAGAACACCTGCCGCGAGGAAGCGCTGATCGACATCTACCGCGTCATGCGTCCGGGCGAGCCGCCGACCTTGGAAACCGCCGAAGCGCTGTTCCAGGGCCTGTTCTTCGATTCCGAGCGTTACGACCTGTCGGCGGTCGGCCGCGTCAAGATGAACTCGCGCCTGAACTTCAGCGAAAAGGATGTCCCCGACACCGTGCGCGTGTTGCGCAAGGAAGACATCCTGGCCGTCATCAAGATCCTGGTGGAACTGAAGGACGGCAAGGGCGAAATCGACGATATCGACCATCTGGGCAACCGCCGTGTCCGCTCGGTGGGCGAGTTGATGGAAAACCAGTATCGCGTCGGCCTGCTGCGCATGGAACGCGCCATCCGCGAGCGCATGTCGTCGGTGGACATCGATTCGGTGATGCCGCACGACCTGATCAACGCCAAGCCGGCTGCCGCCGCCGTGCGTGAGTTCTTCGGCAGCTCGCAGCTGTCGCAGTTCATGGACCAGACCAACCCGCTGTCGGAAATCACTCACAAGCGCCGCCTGTCGGCGTTGGGCCCGGGCGGTCTGACCCGTGAACGCGCCGGCTTCGAGGTGCGCGACGTGCACCCCACCCATTACGGCCGCATCTGCCCGATCGAGACCCCCGAAGGTCCGAACATCGGTCTGATCAATTCCTTGGCCACCTATGCCCGCGTCAACCAATACGGTTTCATCGAGGCCCCCTACCGTCGCGTCGTCGACGGCAAGGTCACCGACGACGTGCAGTACATGTCGGCGAACGAGGAAGGCCGCTACACCGTCGCCCAGGCCAATTCGGAACTGGATTCCGAAGGCCGCTTCGTCCACGACCTGGTGTCGTGCCGTCAGGCCGGTGAATTCGTCATGGTGCCGCCCAGCGAAATCACCATGATCGACGTGTCGCCCAAGCAGCTGGTGTCGGTGGCCGCGGCGCTGATCCCGTTCCTGGAAAACGACGACGCGAACCGCGCTTTGATGGGGTCGAACATGCAGCGTCAGGCGGTTCCGCTGATCCGCGCCGAGGCGCCCCTGGTGGGCACCGGCATGGAACAGGCGGTGGCGCGTGACTCGGGCGCGGCGATCACCGCCAAGCGTACCGGCATCGTCGACCAGGTGGACGCCACCCGCATCGTCATCCGCGCCACCGAGGACGTTTCGTCCAACGAATCCGGCGTCGACATCTACAACCTGCTGAAGTTCCAGCGTTCCAACCAGAACACCTGCATCACCCAGAAGCCGCTGGTGACCGTGGGCGACATCATCCGCAAGGGTGACATCATCGCCGACGGCCCCAGCACCCAGCTGGGCGAACTGGCGCTCGGCCGCAACGTGCTGGTCGCGTTCATGCCCTGGAACGGCTACAACTTCGAAGACTCCATCCTCATCTCGGAACGCATTGTCCGTGATGACGTCTTCACCTCGATCCACATCGAGGAATTCGAAGTCATGGCCCGCGACACCAAGCTGGGCCAGGAAGAAATCACCCGCGACATCCCCAACGTGGGTGAAGAGGCGCTGAAGAACCTGGACGAAGCCGGTATCGTCTATATCGGTGCCGAGGTGAAGCCGGGCGACATCCTGGTCGGCAAGGTGACGCCGAAGGGCGAAAGCCCGATGACCCCGGAAGAAAAGCTGCTGCGCGCCATCTTCGGCGAAAAGGCTTCCGACGTTCGCGACACCAGCTTGCGTCTGCCCCCGGGCGTCGCCGGCACTATCGTGGAAGTCCGTGTCTTCTCGCGTCGTGGCGTGGAAAAGGACGAACGTGCGCTGGCCATCGAACGGTCGGAAATCGAACGTCTGGCCAAGGACCGCGACGACGAACGTGCCATCCTGGAACGGTCCTTCACCGCCCGTCTGAAGCAGTTGCTGCTGGGTCAGAAGGTGGTGTCCGGTCCCAAGGGCGTGAAGGCTAATGCGGCGCTCACCGAGGACATGCTGGCCGAGTTGCACCTGTCGGCTTGGCGCAACATCGCCGTCGAGGACGACGCGGTGATGATGGACGTGGAAAGCCTGAAGCGGGCTTTCGACATGGCCGTCGAGCGCCTGCAGGACCGCTTCGAGAACAAGGTCGAGAAGCTGCAGCGCGGCGACGAGTTGCCGCCCGGCGTGATGAAGATGGTCAAGGTGTTCGTGGCGGTGAAGCGCAAGCTGCAGCCGGGCGACAAGATGGCCGGTCGTCACGGCAACAAGGGCGTCATCTCGCGCATCATGCCGCTGGAAGACATGCCTTACCTGGAAGACGGCCAGCAGGTCGACATCGTGCTGAACCCGCTGGGCGTGCCGTCGCGCATGAATGTCGGCCAGATCCTGGAAACCCATTTGGGTTGGGCTTCGGCCGGCCTGGGCCAGCAGATCGGTCGCGTCCTGGAAAGCGTCAAGCATTCCTCGGGCAGTGTCGACGACGTCCGCGGCAAGCTGAAGGACATCTATGGTTCCGAGTATTACGACGAGGAAATCAGCGATCTGTCCGACGGCGAGATCCTGGAACTGGCCACCAACCTGAAGCCCGGCACGCCGTTCGCTACCCCGGTTTTCGACGGTGCCCGCGAAAGCGACATCTGCGAAATGCTGGAAAAGGCGGGTCGCGACCGTTCCGGTCAGGTCACCCTGTTCGACGGCCGCACCGGCGAGCCCTTCGACCGCAAGGTCACCGTGGGCTACATCTACATGCTGAAGCTGCACCACCTGGTGGACGACAAGATCCACGCCCGTTCCATCGGTCCGTACTCGCTGGTCACCCAGCAGCCGTTGGGCGGCAAGGCGCAGTTCGGCGGCCAGCGCTTCGGTGAAATGGAAGTGTGGGCGCTGGAAGCTTACGGCGCGGCCTATACGTTGCAGGAAATGCTGACGGTGAAGTCGGACGACGTGTCCGGCCGTACCAAGGTCTACGAAGCCATCGTCCGTGGCGACGACAACTTCGAGGCCGGCATCCCCGAATCCTTCAACGTGCTGGTCAAGGAACTGCGCTCGCTCGGCTTGAACGTCGAGCTGACCCAGCGCGATTTCTAACCCATATCCGGGGCGAGGGGGCTTTTCCCCTCGCCCCAACCCAGCTTCATGCGGGAGCAGGTCAATGAATGATTTGATGAAGATCTTCGGTCAGACTGCCGGTACCCAGGCCTTCGACCAGATCCGTATTTCCATCGCCTCCCCCGAGCGCATCCGCTCGTGGTCGTACGGCGAGATCAAGAAGCCGGAAACCATCAACTACCGCACCTTCAAGCCCGAGCGCGACGGCCTGTTCTGCGCCCGCATCTTCGGGCCGATCAAGGATTACGAATGCTTGTGCGGCAAGTACAAGCGCATGAAGTATCGCGGCATCATCTGCGAGAAGTGCGGCGTCGAGGTGACACTGGCCAAGGTGCGTCGCGAGCGCATGGGCCATATCGAACTGGCCAGCCCGGTCGCCCACATCTGGTTCTTGAAGTCGCTGCCGTCCCGCATCGGCCTGTTGTGCGACATGACGCTCAAGGACCTCGAGCGCATCCTGTATTTCGAAAACTACGTGGTGGTCGAGCCCGGCCTGACGCCGTTGAAGATCCGCGAGCTGCTGAGCGAAGAACAGTACATGCGGGCCGTCGACGAGTACGGCGAAGACAGCTTCACCGCCAAGATCGGCGCCGAAGCCATCCGTGACATGCTGTCGGCCATCGACCTGGAATCCGAAAAGGACAAGCTGAAGGTCGAGCTGAAGGAAACCACCTCGGAAGCCAAGCGCAAGAAGCTGGTCAAGCGTCTGAAGCTGGTGGAAGCCTTCCTGGAATCCGGCTCGCGTCCGGAATGGATGATCCTGGAAGTCATTCCGGTCATCCCGCCGGAACTGCGTCCGCTGGTTCCCCTGGATGGCGGCCGTTTCGCCACCTCGGACCTGAACGACCTTTATCGCCGCGTCATCAACCGCAACAACCGTCTGAAGCGGCTGATCGAGTTGCGGGCGCCGGAAATCATCGTGCGCAACGAAAAGCGCATGTTGCAGGAAGCCGTCGACGCCCTGTTCGACAACGGCCGTCGCGGTCGCGCCATCACGGGTGCCAACAAGCGTCCGCTGAAGTCGCTGTCCGACATGCTGAAGGGCAAGCAGGGCCGCTTCCGTCAGAACCTGCTGGGCAAGCGCGTCGATTATTCCGGCCGTTCGGTCATCGTCGTCGGCCCGGAACTGAAGCTGCATCAGTGCGGCCTGCCCAAGAAGATGGCCCTCGAACTGTTCAAGCCCTTCGTTTACTCGAAGCTGGAACTCTATGGCATGGCCACCACCATCAAGGCGGCCAAGCGCATGGTGGAAAAGGAACGTCCCGAGGTCTGGGACATCCTGGAAGAAGTCATCCGCGAGCATCCGGTGATGCTGAACCGCGCCCCCACCCTGCACCGTCTGGGCATCCAGGCCTTCGAACCGGTGTTGATCGAGGGCAAGGCCATCCAACTGCATCCGCTGGTCTGCACCGCCTTCAACGCCGATTTCGACGGCGACCAGATGGCCGTGCACGTGCCGCTTTCGCTGGAAGCCCAGTTGGAAGCCCGCGTCTTGATGATGTCCACCAACAACATCCTGTCGCCCGCCAACGGCAAGCCGATCATCGTGCCCAGCCAGGACATCGTGCTGGGTATCTATTACATCACCATGGAACGGGACGAGCAGCCCGGTCTGGCGCTGAAGATCACCACCGCCGAGGAACTGCGCGTCGGTCTGGCCACCGGCACCTTGTTCTTCTTCAACCGCACCAATCCTGGCGTGGCGGTGGACACCAGCGACCTGGAAGCCCTGGTGGCCAAGATCGCCCGTCGTGAGGTCACCGCCCACCGGGCGCTGAAGGTGACCAGCCGCGACATGCTGGAAGCCGGCCTGGCGCGAGGCGACATCGGCGTGTTCAACGCCGAGAAGCCCGGCACGCCCTATGTGGTCAAGGACGCCGACACCGTCGAAAAGGACGTCAAGGACGGCAAGGCCATCCTGTTCCGCATCCCGGTGTTCCGCGACATGAAGGAAATCGACGCCGCCCTGGCCGACAAGGTGCTGACCCTGCACCAACGGATCAAGGCGCGTTACAACAACGTCGACAAGGATTGCAACCCGATCGTCGAGATCGTGGCCACCACCGCCGGCCGCATGATGCTGTCGGAAATCCTGCCGCGTAACCCCAACGTGCCGTTCGCGTCCATCAACCGTCTGTTGACCAAGAAGGACATCCAGAACGTCATCGACCTGGTCTACCGCCATTGCGGCCAGAAAGAGACGGTGATCTTCGCCGACCGCGTCATGGGCCTGGGCTATTCCAACGCCTTCAAGGCCGGCATCTCGTTCGGCAAGGACGACATGGTGATCCCGCCGGCCAAGGACGTGCTGGTTTCGGAAACCGAGGCCAAGGCCAAGGAATACGAACAGCAGTACCAGGACGGTCTGATCACCCAGGGTGAAAAGTACAACAAGGTGGTCGACGCCTGGTCCAAGTGCACCGACGACGTGGCCGACGCCATGATGAAGGAAATCAGCCGCGTCGAGCCCGGCCGCATGGTCAACTCGGTGTACATGATGGCCCATTCGGGCGCCCGTGGTTCGGCCGCCCAGATGAAGCAGCTGGCCGGCATGCGCGGCCTGATGGCCAAGCCCTCGGGCGAGATCATCGAGACCCCGATCATCTCGAA
>JAIWOG010000199.1 GCA_020217035.1 Magnetospirillum sp.
CGGGCGTATTGCCCCTCGCCGGGCGCGGCCATCCGGCCGCTTGGCCGCCGCCGCAATGGCGGCTGGATACCGGCCAACGAGTCAGATCATGGGTTGGCCGCCTTATCCCCGACGCCAGCTTTCCTCGCCGTCTGACGGCAGCTCGGTCACCACCCGGTCCGGCGGGAAGGTCATGGTCACCGTGGTTCCCTGGTCGGGGACCGAGGTCAAGATCATGTCGCCGCCATGGGCCTGAACCAGCGCCTTGGTCAAGGGCAGCCCCAGGCCGGTGCCTTCGTATTTGCGCGACAGCCGGGTATCGGCCTGAACGAAGGGCTCCATCACCCGTTCCAGTTCCTCGACAGACATGCCGATGCCGGTGTCGGACACGCTGATCACCATGCCACGCGGGTCCACCTGGGCCGACACCAACACCTGGCCGCCGTCCTCGGTGAACTTGACGGCGTTGGACAGCACGTTCAACAGGATCTGGCGTATGCGCCGCTCGTCGGCCCGCAGGAACGGGAAGGAAGGCGGCAATTGCGAGCGCACGACGATGTTGCCGGCCAGGGCGCGCTTTTCCATCATGCGGATGGACGCCTGGATCAACGATGCCACATCGACCAAGCTTTCCGACAAATCCGTCATGCCGGCCTCGGCCTTGGACATGTCCAGGATGTCGTTGATCAACTCCAGCAGATGCATGCCGCTTTCGTGGACGTCGTCCACATAGGACCGATAGGCGACGGGCTGCAAGGGGCCGAAGATCTCGTGCTTCATCAGTTCCGAGAAACCGATGATGGCGTTCAGCGGCGTGCGCAGTTCATGGCTGATATTGGCCAGGAAGGTGGCCTTGGCGCGGTTGCCACGTTCGGCGGCGTCCTTGGCCTCGCGCAGGGTGGCCTCGACCTTCTTGCGGTCGGTGATGTCCGAGAGCGTCAGGATCAGGCCGCCACCCGGCATGGGGGTGGACCGCACCTCGAGCACCAGGCCGTTGGGGCGGGCGTGCTCGAACACCCGGCGCGGTTCGCGCCGCAGCCGGTCCAGCCGGATCCGCACCTTGGTCATCGAGGCGCCGGACCGGCCGAACTCGCCGTGCACCGCCAGATACAGCAGCAAACCTTCCAGGGTCGACATCTCGGTCTCGATGTCGCCTTGGCGCAAGTCCAGCATGGTGCGGGCCTGGCAGTTCAGCGCCACCAGACGTTCCTCGCCGTCGAACACCGCGACACCTTGGCCCATGTTGTCGATGATGGCCTGACGCATGTCGGACAGCGCCGCCAGTTCCTGTTCATGGCGCTTCAACGGCGTGATGTCGGCGGCGGTGCCGCGATAGCCATAGAACTTGCCATCGGCGTCGAAGGCCGGACGACCGGCCATTTCCACGTATTTGATGGCGCCGCTGGCCAGCCGATGGATGAAGACGAAGCCACGGAACGGGCGGCGGGCGTTGACCAGCCCCTGCTGGACGTCCCAATCGTGGGGATCCTCGCACGATTGGGCCAGATCGCTGAACGGCCGGCCGATGAAGTAGCCCGGCCCCACTCCCAACACTTGCCGCACCCGGCCCGACACGAAGGTGAAGCGCAGGTCGGTGTCCATTTCCCAGAACCAGTCAGACGCCGATTCGGCCAGGTCGCGGAAGCGCTGCTCGCTCTCCACCAGGGCGTCCTCGACCCGCTTCCTATCGGTGATGTCGCGCACCAGCCCGATGAAGGTGGTCATGCCCCCCTGGTCCATGCGGGTGACCGCCAGTTCCAGGGGAAACACCGTGCCGTCCTTGCGCAGTCCCTTGACTTGGCGGCCGATGTCGATGACCCGCGCCTGGCCGGTCTCGGCGAAACGCTTCATGTAACCGTCATGTTCGGAATGGAACGGCTCGGGCATCAGCATGTTGACGTTGCGGCCCAGAACTTCGTCGGCGCCATAGCCGAAGATGCGCTCGGCGGCGGCGTTGAACGACAGGATCGAGGCGGTGTCGTCGATGGTGACGATGCCGTCCACCACCGTGTTCATGATGCCGCGCAGCCAGGTCAGGCTTTCATGCAGCGAATTCGTCATCTGACGCCGGGCGGTGACGTCGCGCAAGATACGAAGATGGCCGCCGTCGGCGGTGGGATAGACGTTGATGGAAACCCAGCGGCCGTCGAACAATTCGGCCTCGCAACCCTGCACCGAGGGGGCGGCGTGGTCGGTCAGCTTGGCCGAGCGCACCACCTCGCATTCCTGGCGTACCACGCCGCGTTCGAACTCGGCGTCCAGGATGTCCTGGAACAGGCGGCCGGGCTTGATGACCTCGGAAACCGGGGCCATGAACTGGCGGTAAAGGTCGTTGGCGGTGACCAGGCGGTCACGCGGGTCGAAAAGCGCGACGCCGTCCTGGATGCTGGACAACGCGTCCACCAGGCGGGCATGGGAAAGGTTGGCGCGCTGCCCCTCGCTTTCCGCCAGCGCTTGCTGGCGCATCACCACTTCCAGCAGCAAGGCCAAGGCCATCAGAACCGACAGCACCTGGCCGGCGAACAACCCCCACACCGCCATGGCGTGGTCGCCGTTCAGAATGGGCGAAACCAACATGACCACGCCCAGGCCGGCGAAGGTCATGGCCGCCAAGGCGTTGGCCCCCACGTGACCACGGCGCTGGCGCGGCATGCGGAAATACCAGGCCGACAACAGCAACGGGCCGGCGCCCAGCCCGAAAACCGGCAAATCCTGGGGCAACAAGCCTTCGGCGCGGCCCAGATGCACTAGCACCGACCACACCACCGCCACCTGCAGCCCCCCCAGCAGCAAGGCGCCGGACACCGAACGGCCGGACAGGGACAAGGCGCCGCACAGGGCCAGCCCCGCCGACAGGGCATGCGCCACGTCGGCCACGTCGGCCAGGACGGGTGTCCCGCCGCCCAGCAGCAGGGCGCGGCCCAGGGCTTCCAGCAGGAAGGCCGGCGCCCACCAGCCATATGCCTTGGGGGCATTGGGCAGCGTCCAGCCGTAAAGGGTGGCGGCGGCCAGCACCGCCGCCCCCATCACCGCTCCCAGCAAAGACGCCTGCAACGTGAAGTCCATGATCGGAACCTTCCCCAGGGCCTGGCCGCCCCCCCCTGACGGTCAGGCCCGGCAGATGCCTTCGGTCAGTCGTCGTAAGACACCAGGGTCGAACACGGCACGCCCATGTCCGTCAGCCGCTTGCGGCCGGGCAGGAAGTTCAGCTCGATGATCGCGGCGGCTCCGGTGACCTCGGCGCCGATCTTGCGCAACAGCTCGACTCCGGCGCACATGGTGCCGCCCGTGGCCAGCAAGTCGTCCAAGATGACCACCCGTTGCCCCTTCTCGATGGCGTCTTCCTGAATCTCGATGGTGTCGGTGCCGTATTCCAAGGCGTATTCGTGGCGGATGGTCTTGCCCGGCAGCTTGCCCTTCTTGCGCAGCATGACGAAACCGCAGCCCAACTTCAGCGCCAGCGGCGCGGCGACCAGGAAGCCGCGTGACTCGACGCCGGCCAGGATGTCGGGCTGGAACTTGCGCACGTCGTTGGCCAGGCGGCCCATGGCCACCGACCAGGCGTCGGCGTGGGCCAGCAGGGTCGAGATGTCATAGAACAGAATCCCCGGCTTGGGGAAATCGGGTATGCCGCGAATATGGTCCTTGATGTTCATGACAGGAAACCCCCTGGTTCTATTAGGTGAATGGAAAAGTAACCCCAACCGGACGCGGGGTCAAAGCGGCAACATGGCTGCCAAATCGGCCCTAACCGCTGCAACCGGGATCAGGTCCATGGATTGGCCCCCGAAGGACCGGGCCTCGATCACCCGCCCCAAGCGGGTGGCGGGGGCGAACTTGGCGGCCGGTGTCGGCCCGAACAACGACAACAGCGCGATGTCGGCCGCCGCCAGCATGTGGCCGGTGCCCGAATCGTTGGCCAGGGCCGCGCTCATGCGTTGGGCCAGGGCGATGGTCAGCATGGGGGTGACGGCGACGGCGCATTCCTGCAACGGCAGACGAGCCGACGGAACCGCCGCCTGGATGGTCGCCATCCAATCGGCCTCGTTGGGACCCAACAAGAACACCGGCACCCTGCCGGTCTGGGCCATGTCCAGGGCGACGGCGCAATAGCGCTCCAGCGGCCAGCATTTGTGGCGCCCGCCGGCCCCGGGGGCGAAGCCGACGTAAACCGGCCCGTCGGGCAGCAGCCGTTCCGCTTCGGCCTGGATGGCCTTGTCGATGACCAGGGGGGCGCCGCCCGACACCTCGCGGCCCGAGGCCAGTTCCACCAGGTCCAACAATTGCGCCGCCATGGCGGTGGGGCGCCGATAGGTCTTGCCCGGCCGCCGCGACGACAAAGCGAAGCCGGCCGTGGCGGAAACAAAAGCGCCGTGGCCGATGCGCCGCAGGATCAGGGTGGTCAGCAAGCGGCGCTGGGTGTCAATGATCAAGTCGAAACGACGTCCGGACAATGGTGGCTTCCCCACCAGTTCCGCCGCCTTGCTGCCGATTTGGGCGTCGTCCAGCACCTCGTCCACCAGCCCGGCGACCAGCGGAGCCAACACCCCGGCATAGACGCTGTGCCCCTTGCCCGCCATCCAGGTGACGCGGGCGGCGGGAAACGCTGCCCGCAGGGCGCGGACGAAAGGCAGCTTCATCAGCCCGTCGCCGACGGCGTCGAGACCGACATAGACCAAGATGGAGGACGGGGAAGTAATCACTGCCCCCTGAGCCCGTTGACGAAGGCCGCCATGCCCACCTGGCGGTCGCGCTTCAGGCGTTCGGCATCCAAGATGGCCTGGACGCGGCCGATGGAGCGGTCGACCTCGGCGTTCAGCAGGATGTAGTCGTACTCGAACCAGTGGCTCATCTCGTCGCCGGCCTTGGCCATACGCTTGGCCACCACCTCGGCGCTGTCCTGGGCGCGGCTGTGCAGGCGGCGTTCCAACTCGGCCAGGCTGGGCGGCAGGATGAACACGGTGACCAGATCGGCCCGCGCGTTCTGGCCCAGTTGCTGGGTGCCCTGCCAGTCGATGTCGAAAAGCACGTCGCGGCCGCTGGCCAGGGCGTCTTCCACCGGCTGCTTGGGCGTGCCGTAATAATTGTCGAACACCTTGGCATGTTCCAGGAACTGGCCGGCGGCCACCATCTGCTGGAATCTCTCCACCGAGACGAAATGGTAATCCTTGCCGTCCACCTCACCCGGACGCGGCGGACGGGTGGTGGCCGACACCGACATCGCGATGTCGGGATCGCGTTCCAACAGGGCGCGGGCGATGGTGCTTTTGCCGGCCCCCGACGGCGAGGACAGCACCAGCATCAGGCCGCGACGCTGGACAGTGGGCAAGTTGGCGGGCGGGTTGCTCATCTGGCACGTTTCCCTATTCGATGTTCTGCACTTGCTCGCGGAACTGGTCGATCACCGCCTTCAGGTCCAGGCCGATGCGCGTCAGTTCCACGTCCGCGGACTTGGAACACAAGGTGTTGGCCTCGCGGTTGAATTCCTGGGACAGGAAGTCAAGCTTGCGTCCCACCGCGCCCCCTTGGGCGATCAGGTCGCGGGCGGCGGCCACATGGGCCCGCAGGCGATCCAGTTCCTCGCGCACGTCGGCCTTGACGGCGATCAGCGCCACTTCCTGGGCGATGCGATCCTCGGCAAGGCTGGGCGCCGCTTCCAGCACCGCCGCCACCTGCTGACGCAGCCGTTCACGCAAGGCTTCGGGACGCAGGGCGGCGGTGCCGCCGGCGCGTTCCGCCAGAACCTCGATTTCGTCCAATTGCGACGACAGCACCGCCTGGATGCGTTCACCCTCGCTCAGTCGCATGGCGGCCAGGGAGCGCAGCACCTTGTCCAGGTCGGACTTGATGGCGACCTCGCGGGCGGTGTGGACCTCCTCGGTCTCGGCCTCGTCAGCGTTGCCGGCTTCCAGAACGCCCTTGACCGCCAGCAAACCGTCCCAGCGGGCTGGGGCGATGTTCTGGTGCGCCGGCCCCAGTTCGTCCACCAGGGCGACAAGTTCGGCCAGGAATTCCTTGTTGACGCGCAAGCCCGGCCCCTGGGCGTTGGCGGTCAGGGTCAAGGACAATTGCAGGTTTCCGCGCTTGAGGATACGGGCCGCCAGCTCGCGGGCGGCGATCTCGATCCCATCCATGCCGTGGGGCAGCCGGCAACGCACGTCCAATCCCTTGCCGTTGACGCTTTTCGCTTCCCACAGCCACGTGGTCAGGGCGTCACGGCCCTCGGCTCGGGCATAGCCGGTCATGCTGGCGATGGACACGGAATGGGGTTCCTTTCGGTCAAGCGGCAAGGCCACGGTTATAGCCTTGCAAGGGCGCGGCAACAACCCGTTCCCCACCTAACCTTTAGGGACGATTTTGCGCCTTAAGTTGGGGAAGAAAAATCTTTGAGAGGACAACCCACCGTCTTGTTGATCATGTTTGCCGTTTTCAATACCTATGGGGGCGTGCAACGCATCTTTCTATAACCATAGGTTTAAACCCTCCTGCATGAACTCGACCGTCCTAGCCCCGCCGCAACCGCCCCACGGCATGAGCTGCGCCAAGATCCTGGTTTGCGAAGCTAACGGCATGATCCGTCAAGCCATCCGCATCGGCCTGAACAATCTGGGCATCCGCGATATCGCCGAAGCCAACAACCTGGTGTCGGCGCACAAGTCGCTGGCCGATGGTGGTTATGACGCGCTGGTGATGAATAGCGAGATCGACGGGCACGACACCACCTTCATGGTGCGCGAAATCCGGCTGGGCAAGCTGGGCCCCGACCCCTTCATGGTCAGCATCCTGCTGCAAGCGGCCCCCGACCAGGGCAAATTGAAACAGGCGGTCGATTGCGGCACCGACGACCTGCTGCTGATCCCCTTCGCCCCCGATCAGGTCAGCAGCCGCCTGGACGCGTTGCGGTCGCGCCGCAAGCCGTTCGTCGTCACCCACGACTATCTGGGGCCGGACCGGCGCAAGTCCAACCGACCGGATGGCAACCAGGCAGCGACCATCAGCCCGCCCAATCCGCTGGCGGCCCGTGCCGCCGGCATCCCGCCCGAACGCTATCAGCGTCTGGTCAGCCAGGCCCGCGACGCCCTGGGCGCCGAACGCATCAAACGTCTGGCGATGGGATTGGAATGGGAATGCCGCACCTTGCTGACCGCATCGGCAGGCGGCCAGTGCCGGCGCGAGATGCTGATCACCGGCTTCTACCGCATGGAAACTCTGCTGGCCGAGTTGGCGGACCGCGCCACCAGCCAGTTGCGCCACGACAGCCAACACCTTGACGAGATGGGCGAAAAGGTGCGTGACGCCAAGAATCGCATGACCGAGCTGAAGCTGGCCGATTTCGACGCCCTGCACGTGGCGTCGCGCCGCATCTCCATGACCTATTGCGGATCATAGGGCCTTTTGCCCGCCCCATCTCGGGGCTATGCTGCATTCCATGAAGGAACGCCGACGCCCCGCCCGGGGCCGCCCCAACGTGGTTGACGTCACATTGCGCGTGCCCGCCGACAAGGTCGAGGCGGTGAAGTCCTATGCCGGCCGCGTCAGCCGCCAGCGCCAGCCCATCACCCGCGACGAAGTGGTCGAGGCGTTGCGCGTCCACGCCGAATTGTTCGTGCGTTTCGGGGTCAAGGGGGCGTCGCTGTTCGGTTCGGTGGTCCGTGACGAAGCCAAGCCCATGTCGGACGTGGACCTGATGGTGGAATTCCTGCCCGGCCAGCCCGGCGGCCTGTTCCGCTACGTGGAACTGAAGCACGCCCTGGAAGGGGTGCTGGGCCGCCCGGTGGACCTGATCACCAAGAACAACATCAAGCCCAGGTTGAAGGAACGCATCATGGCCGAATGCCTGCCGGTCTTCGGCGAAGAGGTCTGCGACCCATGACGCAAAAGGATTGGCGCGTCCGTGTCGAGGACATGCTGGAAGCCATCGACCGCATCGAAAGCTATGTGGACGGCATGAGCGCGGCGCAATTCGTCAGCGACAGCCGCACCCAGGACGCGGTGATCCGCAACCTGGAAATCCTGGGCGAAGCGTCCAAGCGCATCCCCTTCGCCGTCATCCAACGCCATCCGGAAATGCCGTGGTCGCGCATCGCCGACATGCGCAACATCCTGGTGCACGAATACCATTCCGTCGATCCCGAGATCATCCTGGACGCCGCCCGCAACGACCTGCCGCCACTGGTGGGGCCGTTGCGGTCGCTGCTGGAGGAAGCGCCATGAACGGCAAGCCCTGGCGCCCGCCCGCCTCGATCCTGATCACCGGCGCCTCGTCGGGACTGGGGGAAGCCCTGGCCCTGGCCTATGCCCGGCAGGACGTCACCTTGTTCCTGTCTGGCCGCGACCGCCAGCGCCTGTACGCGGTGGCCGATTCCTGCCGCGCCAAGGGGGCCGAGGTCCACGCCCTGGTCATCAACGTGACGCAAGCCGTGCCCATGGCCACCTGGATCAAGGAATGCGATTCCATCCGGCCGCTGGACCTGGTGGTCGCCAATGCCGGGATTTCCGCCGGCACCGGCGGCGGCGGCGAAAGCGAGGACCAGACCCGCGCCATCTTCGCCACCAACCTTGACGGGGTGCTGAACACGGTGTTCCCGGCGCTTTCGGTGATGCGGCCGCGCCGGCACGGGCAAATCGCCATCATGGCATCGCTGGCCGGTTTCCGCGGCCTGCCCGGAGCGCCGGCCTATTGCGCGTCGAAAGCCGCGGTCAAGACCTGGGGCGAAGGTTTGCGCGGCCATCTGCGCCCCGACGACATCCGGGTGTCGGTGATCTGCCCCGGCTTCGTCACCACGCGGATGACGGCGGTGAACCGCTTCAAGATGCCGTTCCTGATGGATGCCGAAAGCGCCGCCCGCATCATGGTCAAAGGTCTGGCCCAGAACCGGGGACGCATCGCCTTTCCATGGCCCATGGCCTTTGGCGCCTGGCTGACCGCCGCCCTGCCCGACCGCCTGATGGACGCCATCGGACGTCGCATGCCCGACAAGGACTAGAGTGGGCGCCTCCCGTCTTCCCCCCATGACAAGGTTGACGCCAAAGCCTATGCTTTCAAGCGCTACACCGGGGGGATGTGGGGGATGACGATGCGTGTGCTCTCTATTGTGGTTTTGTCCGCGTCCTTGGCGCTGCCGTGGAATGCTTGGGCGCAGATGGGGTCGTCCGTGCTGCGCGGTTCGTCGCGCATGGTCGAACGCACCGTCAGCCGCAACCTGGACAAGGTGTTCCGCCCCAAACTGGTGGTCCGCCAAGGCTCGACCGGGCCGGTGACGGCCATGACCCTGTCCGGGGACGAACGCTATCTGGTGTCGGCGGTGGGCGACCATTCCGTGCGCTTGTGGGATTTGGGCGTCGGACGGGAAGCCGCCCGGCTGACCGGACACCAAGGCGAAGTCACCACCCTGGCGATCAGCCCCGACGGCCGCAACCTGCTGACCGGCAGCCAGGACAAGACGTTGCGCCTGTGGAACCTGCAACTGGCCGAATTGCAGAAGGTGGAAACCGCTTTCACCCAGCCGGTGACGGCGGCGATCTTCCTGGACCGGAACCAGTGGGTCGGCGCCGATGCCGCCGGTACCGTGCTGGTGGCGGGCAAGACGGTCTTGGCCCACGCCCCTGGCCCGGTTCGCTTGGCGGCCCTGGAGGACGGCCGCTTCGTCAGCGCCGGCGCCGATGGCAGCATTCGCGCCTGGGACAGCACGGGAACCCCGCTGGCGCAGCACGGCGCCGGGGCGCCGGTGGTCAGCCTGACAAGCCAGGGGGGCAAGGTCGTCGCCGGCTTGGCCGATGGCCGCGTGCTTGGCCTGGACCCGGCTTTGGCGCAGCCAACCGAGCTGGGCCGGGGCCATGACGGCGCGGTCACCGCCCTGACCGTCGACCGCCGGGGCACCGTCTATTCCGGCGGCGCCGACGGCCGCATCCTGGTATGGTCGTCCCAAGGTTCGGCCGAACTGGGCCGTCATGACGGCGCGGTCAGCCATGTGGGGATCGGCAAGGACGGCGAATTCGCCGTCTCGGCATCCCATGACGG
>JAIWOG010000200.1 GCA_020217035.1 Magnetospirillum sp.
CACCACCCGTCTGTGGAGCCTGTCGACCAGAAAGCCGCTGGTAACCTTGCTGTCCACCACCGACGGCTGGGCGGTGGTCGATGCAAAGGGCCGCTATGACGGCAACCAGGACGGCTTGGACGGTATCGACTGGCAGGGCGAGGACGCGGCGGTGGGCATCGAATCCTTCGCCGAAACCCATTTCGAGGCCAGCCTGCTGCCGCGGGTCATGCAACAAGACGCGCTGGCCGACGCCAAATCCATTCCCGACGGCGTGCGCTATCCCGCCAAGATCCGCTTCGTGTCGCCGACGGCGTCCGGCGACGCCGACAATCCCCGCGTCCAGGTTGAAGTGGAAGCCTCGGACGACGGCGGCAGCGGCGTCGCCGAATTGCGGCTTTACCGCAACGGCCGCCAAGTGGCCACCCGTTCGGTGGACATCCGGCGCGAAACCGGCGACGACGGAGCGCCGCGCGTGGTCGGCCGCTTCGAACTGGACTTGCGATCCGGGCGCAACGTGCTTTCGGCCACCGCCGTCAACGACGACCGCATGGAAAGCCCCGCGCAAAGCCTGGTACTGACGGCGGAACCGCCGCCGCCGCCCGGCCCGCCCAAGATCCACCTGATGACGGTGGGCATCAACGCCTACGCCAACAAGGATCTCAGCCTGTTCTACGCCAAGCCCGACGCCCAATCCATCGGCGGCTTCTTCGCCAAGCCTGGGCAGACCACCGAGCCCCTGGGCAGCACCATGGTGATCGAGGATTCCAAGGCCACCAAGGACACCATCCTGGCGGCGCTGAACGACCTGCGCGGCATGCCGGCCCAGGACATGGTGGTGGTCTACATGGCCGGCCACGGCGTTTCCGTCGGTGACGACTGGTACTTCGTCCCCCACGAATTGCGCGACGCCGACAACGACGCTTCCCTGAGGTCCCAGGGACTGTCGTCCACGGAATTGAAGCGGGCCATCGAATCCATGACCGCCGACCGTACCTTGCTGCTGCTCGACACCTGCCATTCCGGCAGCGCCGTCAGCCCGCTGAAGGATTATCGCGGCATGAAGTCGCTGCGCCTGTTGGCCCGGTCGGTGGGCACCCACATCCTGGCCGCCACCGACCGCGACCAATACGCCATCGAATTGGCCAAGCTGGGGCATGGCATCTTCACCTACGCCCTGCTGGAAGGCTTGCGGGGCAAGGCCGATTCCAGCCCGGCCGACGGCACGGTGTCGGCGGCCGAGATCATCCGCTACGTGGAAGAAAAGGTGCCGATGCTGGCGGCCAAATACACCGACTACGCCCAATATCCCACCGGTTATTCCCGCGGCAAGGATTTCGCCGTGTCGAAAACCCCCGGCAAATGACGCGAAACGTGTGGGGTTTGGCCCTGGCCGCCCTGGTTTCGGCCTGCGCCGGCCGGGAAAGCGTGATCGAACGGGCGCAGCAAGCCGGCCTGGCGCCGCAGGTGATCCGGACACCCGGTTTTGATCTAGCGGCCTGGGCGCGGTTGCCGGTCGTTCCCGGCGGCCGGTTGACCGTCTACATCGAAGGCGACGGCTTGGCCTGGCTGTCGCGCGGCCGCCCGTCTTCCGACCCGACGCCGCGCGATCCGGTGGCCCTGGCCCTGGCGACCGCCGATGATTCCCCAGCCGTGCTTTACTTGGCCCGCCCCTGCCAGTTCGCCGGCCGCGCCGACCCGCGCTGCGAGGTCCGCTATTGGACCCAAGCGCGTTTCGCCCCCGAAGTGGTGGAATCCGCCGCCTGGGCCATCGATTGGGCGATGCGGCGCAGCCAAGCCCGCACGCTGCTTCTGGTGGGCTATTCCGGCGGCGGCACCTTGGCGGCCTTGCTGGCGGCCCGCCATCCGGCCGCACACACCGAACTGACCACCATCGCCGCCCCCCTGGACCTGGATCGCTGGACCGGGATGCTGGGCGTCAGCGCCCTGTCCGGCTCGCTCTCGCCGACCAGCCTGAGGACCGAGTTGCAATCCGTACCGCAGCTTCATTTGGCGGGCGGGCGCGACCAAACCGTGCCCCCCGCCCTGTCGCGACATTGGGTCGATACCCTGGGCGGGCAATGCGCGACCCTCGTGGTTTTACCGGAAAACGACCATTCCTGTTGTTGGGCGCAATTGCCGCGCACAATGCTGGCCCCGCCGTCCTGCCCATGAAAAACCCCCGGTGACGCCGTCACCGGGGGTTTCACCGATCCCAGTGGATCAGAAGCGCAGACGGCCGTTCAGCAGCAAGCCCATGGATTCGCTGCGGTCACGTCCGACCACCCGGCTGATTTCAAGGCCCACCGATTCGGTGTCGGTGGCGTACCAATCCAGGCCCAGGTAGAATTGGAATTCGTCGGCGTCGTCGCTTCCGCCCGGTCGGATGCCGCTGTCGCCGACGTAATCGGCGACGAAGTCATAGGCGTAATAAGCCGACACATAGGGCTCGACCTTGTCCCACGCATAGGACAGGCGGCCGCCGGCCTTGCCTTGCAGCAGATGGCTGGTCGAAGCCGCCACATGCACCGCCGCCGCGCCGGTTTCGTCATAGCCGTTGGTCCGGCTGTAAGCCCCGGACAGCCCGACGTCGCCGCGCATGAACCAGGCGCCGCCCAGGCTCCAGTTGTGGTGGCCGTTGACCGCCGCCATGGTGCGGTAGCCGTCGAAATGGCCTTGCGCGTTGTTGCCGGCGCGATAGGCCTTGCCACTGACATAGGCGACACCCAGCATGGCGTCGATGGTGCTGCCCTGGCCGAAATCATGCCCCACATAGGGAACCAGCCACCACGCGTTGGCATTGAGCTTGCCGGCGTTGAAGTCGGTCTGGAACTTGTCGCCTTCGCGGAAGGCCGACACGCCGACGACGGTGCGATCGTTCACCATCACGTCGTAGCCGACGGTCTGGTTGGACAGGTCGCCGCTGAAGGCCGCGCCGGGAACGGTGGAGGACATGGTATTGGCCCCCATGGCCACCCACAGCGCCTGCCGCACTTGGCCGTCGCCGGCGGACACGCCGGTTTCCGCCAAGGCGACGCTGGTGGACGGGCCGGATTTCAGCGCACCCGAAACGCGGTTGCCGATGGCCCCGACCACCGTCGTGGTGGACGATCGGGTCGTCGTCTCGTTGGTCTTGTCGGTGGTGGAGGCGGTCGGATTGCTGCCGCAGCCGGAATATGAGGCGCCGGCCCCCGAACCCGACACATAGCATTCGTTGCTGCTGGCCGATGCCTGTCCGGACGCCCAAATCGCCGAACCGATCAGACAGGTCGTGATCATAAAAACTTTACGCATGAAATCCCCCCGCCAAACAAGAACTCCTTACGGGGGAACGTGTATTGGCTCAATCACTCCCTGTCAATAACCACAATAATTATAAAGATTACGCACAACACGCCCCATATCGGGCCAGCCCCTGCAATCCAACCAAGCCTAGGGATTGATGACGTCTTGTAACGACGCCACTGCGCCTTCCAGTAACGCCTTTTCCGGCCGCACCCGAGCCAGCACCCGAATGCCGGTCAGCACCGCCAGCAGATGCCGGGCCATGTCGGCGGCGGGTTGGCCGGCACGGATGCTGCCATCGGCTTGCCCGGCGGCGATGGTCTGGCACAGGAAGGTTTCCAGGCCGCGCAACACCTCGGCCACCGTCTGACGCAATTCGGTGTCTTCGGGGGGCACGTCCAAGGCGGCGTTGACCAGCATGCAGCCCTTGTGCTGGGGGTCTTCCAGCGACCGGCAGAGCACGTCCTGGAAGAACGCTTCAAGGGCTTGGCGGGGCGGCAAGTCCCGGCATCGCGCCAAACGCTCGCGGATGCCGCGCTGGACGTAATGGTCCAAGGACTTGCGGTACAGCGCCCGCTTGTCGCCGAAGGCGTTGTACAGGCTGGCCGCGGTCAAGCCGGTGCTTTCGATCAGGTCACGCATGGACGTGGCGTCGAACCCCTGGGCCCAAAAGCGTTCCAAAGCGGCGTTCAGCACCTCTTGCTCGTCGAATTCCCGCGGCCTTGCCATTCGCCTTCCGTCCTGCATGAAGAAACTTGCCAAGTTTATGGCCAGCGCTTATTTTAGAACAATCGTTATAAAATTCGATCCCATAATTCCATTCCCCGAGGCCGTCATGTCATTGACCCAAGAGCTTGCCGACCAAAAAGCCCGCTTCGTCCAAACCGCCCCGGCCGAGGTGGTCGAGTTGTTCCAAGCCCGTATCGAGGATCTGGCCGCCAGCTTCCCACTGGACCAAGCCCTGAGCGTCGGCGACATCGCCCCCGACTTCGTGCTGCCCGAAGCCAAGGGCGGCACCGTGCGACTGGCCGACCTGCTGATGACCGGGCCGGTGGTCCTGGCCTTCTATCGCGGTGGCTGGTGCCCATACTGCAACCTTCAGCTTCGCGCATATCAGGCAGCACTGCCCAAGATGGAAACCCTGGGCGCCCATTTGGTGGCGGTGTCGCCGCAAATGCCCGACAAGTCGCTGAGCACCGCAGAAACCAACGCCCTGTCCTTTGCCGTCCTGAGCGATGTCGGCAACCTGGTGGCCAGGGATTTCGGCCTGGTCTACACCCTGCCCGCCGACGTGGGGGCTGTTTTGGCCAAGTCCGGCCGGGCGTTGCCCGATTTCAACGGTGACGAATCGTGGGAACTGCCGCTGCCCGCCACCTTTGTCATCGGCCAGGACCACCGGGTGGTGCTGGCCAGCATCGAGGCCGATTACCGCACCCGACTTGACCCTGCCGACATCCTTGACGCCCTGCGCCTTCTGCCCAGGCCCTGACGGAGTGAGCCCCATGATCAAATTCTATTACCACCCGACGCCGAATCCGATGAAAGTGGCGCTGATGCTGGAAGAAACCGGCCTGCCCTATCAGGTGGTGCCGATCGACGCCAGCAAGGGCGAACAGCATGCGGCCGCCTTCCGCGCCGTCAACCCCAACGGCAAACTGCCGGCCATCATCGACACCGACGGTCCCGGCGGGGTCGAGACCCGGATATTCGATTCCACCGCCATCCTGATCTATCTGGCGGAAAAGACCGGGCAGTTGTTGGGCAACGCCCAAGACCGCGGCGAGTTGTTGTCGTGGCTTATGTTCATCGCGTCCGGCTTGGGGCCGTTTTCCGGCCAAGCCGTGCATTTCCAGTATGCGGCGCCTCAGGGGCTGGATTACGCGGTCAACCGTTATCGCCGCGAGGCCGAACGTCACTACCAGGTCCTGGAAGACCACATGAACGGGCGCGACTTCATCGTCGGCGATGGCGTCACCATCGCCGACATCTCGGCCTGGGGCTGGCTGGACCGGGCGCCGCGGGTGATGAAGGGCGCCACCGACCCACTGGCGCCTTATCCCAACCTGAAACGCTGGTTCACTGTCATCGACGCCCGCCCGGCGGTGGCCCGTGCCAGCACGGTCGGCAAGGACTTCACCTTCAAGACCGAAATGGACGAGGAAACCCGACGTGCCCTGTTCCCGTCCAATTACCCCCAATAAGCACGTTCACCGCTGGTCGAAACGGATTTCGATGCGGCGGTTCTTGGCCAGGGCGGCTTCGGTGTTGGACGTATCAAGCGGCTGGAACTCGCCGAAGCCCGCCGCCGCCAAACGGTCGGCGGGCACGCCGGCGTCGATCAGGGTGCGGATGACGGTGATGGCGCGCGCCGTCGACAATTCCCAGTTGGACGGGAAGCGGTCGGACTTGATGGGACGCTTGTCGGTGTGGCCGTCGACGCGCAGCACCCAGTTCACTTCCTTGGGGATCTGGCGGGCCAGTTCGATCAGGGTCTTGGCCAATTGGCGCACCTGCTGCTCGCCGCTGGCGCCCAGGTCGGCGGAAGCGCTGTCGAACAGCAGCTCAGACTGGAAGACGAAGCGGTCGCCTTCGATGCGAATGCCTTGACGCTCGCCCAGCACTTTCCGCAATTTTCCGAAGAATTCCGAACGGTAACGCTGCAATTCCTCGACCTTGCCGGCCAACGCCACGTTCAGCCGCTTGCCAAGATCGGCGATCTGGGCCTTTTGTTCGGCCGACAGCTTTTCCGAGGCATCCAGGGCGGCGGCCAGTTGCTCCAATTGCTCGCGCAGGGCGGCCATTTGCTGGTTCAGCAATTCCGCTTGGGTTTTGGCGTTTTCCGACAACTGCTTTTCGTCTTGCAGAGTATTCAGCAGGTTGTCGCGCTCGGCCAGCGACGCCTGCAATTCTTCCCGCAGACGAGCCAGATCGGCCTTGACGTCGGCCGACTTGGCCTTTTCCAGGGACAATTGCTCGACCAGGCTGGCCATCTCGGCATGCAGCTTGGATAATTCCTGGTCGCGACCGCTCAGTGCGTTGCCCAGGAAGTACTGGGCCAGCACGAAGACCAGCAGCACGAAGATCATCAGCATCAACAACGTCGCCATGGCGTCGACGAAGCCGGGCCAGATGTCCACGCTTTGACGGAAGCGGCGGCCGCGCGGCATGGCGGTTACTCCGGTTGATCCTCGGCCAGGGCGGCGATGGTGCGGGCCAGAAGCTTGAATTGCGCCCTGAGTTCGCCCACCAATTCGTCATGGGAACGGGCGTGCAGTTCCACCAGCCGGTTCATGGAAACATCCAGGTTGCGCAGATGGGTGCGGCTGACTTCGTCCATGCCGGGTGAAGACGTGGCGCCGACGCCGCTTTGTTCGGCGATGCGGGCCAAAAGCGGCCGCATTTCCAACTGCGCCTCGCCCAGTTTCAGCATCAGCGCCTGTTCCACCTTCATCTGGTCGGCCAGGGTCGACAAACGATCGTTCAGCGACTGGATGTTGGAATTGGCGGAAATGCGGCTTTCCTCGCCCCGCGCGATGGTGCGTTGCAAGCCATCCAGGGAATCGGCGGTCTGTTCCAACAGCGCCCGGATGTAGGCCGGCACCGACTGGTCCCCGTCCGAGATGCCGGAAGACGATCCCAGGCGGGTCTGGCCGGCCAGCCATTCTTCCAATTCATTGTAGAAGGTGTTCTGCGCTTGGCCCGCCTGCAAATCCAAGAAGCCCAGAACCAGCGACCCGGCCAAGCCGAACAGCGAGGTGGAAAAGGCGGTGCCCATGCCGGCCAGCGGCGCTTCCAGGCCGACCTTCATGCGTTCGAAGGCGGCGGCGGCGGCGTCGCCGCCCACCGACAGGCTGGCGATCACCTCGCCCACCGAACCGACGGTCCGCGACAGCCCCCAGAAGGTGCCCAGCAGGCCCAGGAAGATCAGCAGGCCGACGAAATACTTGGCCAGTTCGCGGCTTTCATCCAGGCGCGATCCGATGGAATCAAGCACCGAACGCAGGCCCAGGGCCGACAGGCTCATGCGGCCCTGGCGTTCGCCCAGCATGCCGGCCATGGGACCCAGCAGGCGCAAGCGGCCGCCCGACGGCGCCGGTTGGCCACGCATCCAACTTTCCAGCCATTCCACTTCCGGCTTCAGCAGCAGCACCTGACGGAAATTAAGCACGATACCCAGCAGGAAGACGCCCAAGATCAGGCCGTTCAACGCCGGATTGGCCATGAAGGCATTTTGCAGACCGGCGGCCAGCATGGCGGCGACCGCGGCGACGGCCGCCAGGAACAAGATCATGCGAACCAGATAGCGACTGGGTCGGGTCATGGTGTTTCCTTGCTCAGAATCGGCAGCGAAGCGGGCATGGTGACGGCGAAATGTGGCGAGGACGGGGCGACGGCACGTCGCCCCCCGTCGTCTTAACGGCCCACCAGGACGGCGTCGACGCGGTCGGCGGGACCGCGGCCATCCAGCTTGTTGCCCAAAGCCCGCACCTCGATGCGGGTGGAACGGATGCCCTTGTCCATCAGCACCTTGCGCACTTCCAACGCACGCGACAGCGACAGACGGCGGGCCTTGGAGGACGACGCCTCGTCTCCCGAAGCATAGGCCAGCAATTGCAGGTTCAGGTCCTCGTCCTTCTGCATCCGCTTGATCAGCGAGGCCAATTCGGCACGGCCGGAATCGGACAGCTTCGAATCCTCGGCGGCGAACAGCAGGGACAAGGCGTCGCTGCCGCGCGAGATGGCGGCCGGTTCGGACGACGGCAACGACGCCACTTGCTGCGGCATCACCGGGATCGGCGGCGGCACCGGGGCCAGCATCGGCTGCGGCGCGGCGGCGATGGCGGCGGGCGCCGGAGCCGGTTGCGGCTTGGGCGGCTCGGCGGCCTTGGCGGTTTCCACCGGGGCCGCTTCCGGGGCCTTGGCCGGTTCGGCAGCCTTGACCGGTTCGGGGGCCTTCACCGGCTCGGCGATCTTGACCGGTTCGGGCACCTTGGCCGGCTGCGGCTTGGCGGGTTCCGGGGCCTTGGCCACCTCGACCGGCTTGGCGGGAGCGGGCTCGGCCTTCTTGACTTCGGGCAAGGCGACTTCCGGGGCCTTGGCGGCGGGAACGGCTTCCGCCACCGGAGCCTTGGCCGGAACCGCCGGCTTAGCGGCGACCTTGGCCGGGGTTTCGGTCTTCACCGGTTCGGCGGCCTTGCGCTGTTCGACGATGGCGGCGATGTCGGCGGGTTCGTCGCGGGGCGGCTGGGGCTTGACGGCAGCCGGCTTGCTGGCGGCGACCTTGGTCGGCTTGGCCTTGGTTGGCTTAACCGCGACGTCCTTGGCCTTGCCGGGCTTGTAGGGCTTGTAGGTCAGACCTTGGGGAGCGGCCGAGGGCTGGGACCGCTTGACCCCCGGAGGCGTCAGCGAAGCGGCGCCGTCATGGCCACGCATGTCGTCCTTCAGCATGTCGGCCAGACTGGGCTGACGGCCAAGGCTGTCCAGCACGCCCCAGTTCACCACCACATCGGGCTGGCCGGAACCGCCGATCACCACTTGCGCCTGGGCCGGCATCACCGAAGCCAACGGCGCCACGGCCCCCAGAAGCGCCGAAAGCGCCACAATTCGCCAAGTCGCCTTTGCCATGGACTCGCACCCTCTGCTGTGCCCTTACATAGATGCGGCACAGACTAACCCATAGGGAGTCGCGGTACAACACCGTGTTGTCAAAATCGCAACACGGCCGACGCCCTGGCAGAAGCCAGAATTATTTAAAGAAATGGTTAACCCGTAAGTATCGGTATTAACCCCGCGCCTCGCGCAGCATGGACAGCAACTTGGGGTGAATCTTGTCGTTGGCGGCGACCACGTCGCCGCTGTCCAGCATGGTGGAACGACCGGTGAAGTCCGACACATAGCCGCCCGCTTCCTTGACCAGGACGACGCCGGCGGCGATATCCCAGGGCTTCAATCCCGATTCCCAGAAACCCTCGCAGCGGCCGGCGGCCACATAGGCCATGTCCAGGGCGGCGGAACCGAAACGGCGGATGCCGGCGGTCTGCTCCATGGCGGCGGTCAATTCCTTGATGAAGGTCTTCTGGCCGGGGCGCCCGCGATGGGGAATGCCGGTGGCCAGTACCGCCTCGTTCAGGTCGCGCCGCGCCGAGACGCGCAGCCGCCATTCGTTCAGGAAGGCGCCAGCACCCTTTTCCGCGTGGAACATGGAATCGGAAATCGGTTCGTAGATCACCCCGGCGATGATCTCGCCGTCGCGTTCCAGGCCGATGGAGACGGCGAAATGCGGGATGCCGTGGATGAAGTTGGTGGTGCCGTCGATGGGATCGATGATCCAGCGATGGCTCTTGTCGTCGCCCACCACCTCGCCGCCTTCCTCCAGCAGGAAGCCGAAGGCCGGACGGGCCTTGGACAGGTCCTGGCGCAGGGTCTTCTCGGCCTTCAAGTCAGCCGAGGAGACGAAATCGGACGTGCCCTTCATCGACACCTGGAGCTTCTCGACCTCGCCGAAATCGCGCACCATTCCGCGCCCGGCCTTGCGGGCGGCGTTCATCATGACATTGAGAATGGGGGAACGGACGATCACGGCGGGAACTCCCAAGATGACAAAAACAAGAAACCGCTCCCCGGTATAAACCAGGGAGCGGCGCAAGGACCAGCGCGACCTTACTTGGCGCGTTCGACGTAGGTGCAGTCGCCGGTGTTGACGATGATCTTCTCGCCTTCGGCGATGAACGGCGGC
>JAIWOG010000201.1 GCA_020217035.1 Magnetospirillum sp.
ACCAGGATCTTCAGGCCGTTTTCCAGCTTGGCCGGCTTGTAGGACGACGACGCGGTCTGGCCCTTGACCACCGGGTCGGCCTCGACCACCGTCATGGTCACCTTTTCCGGCAGGCTGACCGAAACCGGCGAGCCTTCGATGAAGTCCACGGCCACCTGCATGCCGTCCTGCAGGAAGGCGGCGGCGTCGCCCAGAATTTCGGTGGACAGGTTGAACTGCTCGAAGTTTTCCTGGTCCATGAAGGTCAACGCTTCGCCATCGGCGAACAGGAAGGTGCAGTCCTTTTCCTCGACGTTGCACTTTTCCACGGTGTCGGCGGTGCGCCAGCGTTCGTTGGTCTTGGTGCCGGTGCGGATGTCGCGCATTTCCACGGTGATGAAGGCGCCGCCCTTGCCCGGCTGGACGATGGCGGTCTTCAGCACCGCCCACTGGCGGCCATTGTGTTCGATGATGTTGCCGACGCGGATCAGGTTGGCGTTGATTTTCATGGAGGCAATCCAAAGGTCTGACGTCAAAATTGGCGCGGAACCTAGCAGGTTGCCCCGCCAATGGCAACCTTGCCGCCTTATTTTCTGGCGCCGCCCTTTTGCGTCAGCCAAACCGAGGCCAAAACCAGCACGGCGCCCGCTCCTTGCCACACCCCCAAGCCCTGGCCGGCCAGCGCCCAGCCCAGCACGGTGGCCGAGACCGGCGACAGCAGGCCCAAGGCGGAAACCGTCGTCGGCGGCAGCAAGGTCAGCCCCCGGAACCACAGGACATAGGCGATGCCGGCGCCGACCAGTCCCAGATAGGCGTAGGCCGCCACCTGCGACAACGACAAGGGCGGCAGGGACGGTTCCAGCCATAGCGCCACAGGCGCCAGCAGCACGCCGCCGACCACCAATTGCCACGAGGTGAAGACCAGCATGGACACCGGTGGCCGCCAACGCAGGGTCAAGGCCATGCCCAGCGCCATGCAGGCGGCGCCCCCCAAGGCCGCCGCCACGCCGAATCCATCCAGTGCGGCTGCCGGCGTCAGCACCAGGGCGGCGACCCCCGCCATGCCCAGCAATCCGGCCGCCAGCACCAGCGGCCGGGGCTTCAGGCCCACCAACGGCCAGGCCAGCAACGCCACCAGCAAGGGCTGGATCGCCCCCAAGGTGGCGGCGACGCCGCCGGGCAGGCGATAGGCGGCGGCGAACAAAGCCGCCTGGAACAACGCGATGTTCAACGCCCCCAGCACCAGCGCCCGCCCCCACCACGCGCCCCGGGGCAGATGGCGATGCCAGGCCAGCATCAGCAAGCCCACCGGCAACACCCGCAGGCAGGCGGCGGTGATCGGACGGTCGGGCGGCAGGATGGACGTGGTGACGACATAGGTGCTGCCCCACACCAACGGCGCCAAGGCGGTGACCAGAATGTGGCGGATGGTCAAGATCGGCTTCCCTTGGATAATATCTTGATATCAAGATACCATCAGATGGCGACCAACTATCTTGATGTCAAGATATCAAGGCGGGACACGGATGCACAAAGACAAACTGGACCTGATCTTGGAGCAATGGGCGGCGGAAAAACCCGGGCTGGATTGTGCCCCCATGGCGGTGGTGGGCCGCCTGCTGCGCTTGGCCGCCCATCTCGACCGTGAATTATCCAAGGTGTTTGCCGAATGGGGCCTGCCGCCAGGTGGCTTCGACGTGCTGGCCACCTTGTTGCGTTCCGGTCCGCCCTATCACTTGTCGCCCAACGACCTGCTTCGCTGGATGCTGGTGACGTCGGGGACCATGACCCATCGCCTGGACCAGTTGGAAAAAGCCGGTTGGGTGGAACGCAAACCCAATCCCGCCGACGGCCGCGGCGTCTTGGTGGCGCTGACGGCGGCAGGCAAGGAGATGGCCGAACGGGTGCTCGCCGCTCATTTGGACAATGAAAGGCGATTGCTCGCCAACCTTACCGCAATGCAACAAGAACAATTGACGGATTTATTACGCCTTTGGCTGCGTCATTTTGAATCATGAAGTCATAATTTCTTTAGGGACAATACCCGACCGAAAAGAGTAGAGTGGCGGAAAACAATCTTCTCGGGGGAGGAGGACGTCGATGCGCCTTTATCTGGACGTAGATGGCACCTTGTTGCGGCGTTCGGGCCATGCCCGGTTGCGGGGGGACTTGGCGCCCGCCAACAACCTGTTGCGCTTCCTGGAATGGGCCGCCGACACCTTCGACTGCGCCTGGGTGACCACCCGGACCCGCCATGGCGATTGCGACAAGTTGCTGCCGGTGCTGCGCCAGGCCATCGGCCCCGGCGATGAATGGGACCGTGTCGCCCAATTGGCACGATCCTTCGCCACCCCGGCTTGGACCGACTTCAAAGCCGAAGCCATGGCGACGGACGAAGACTTTCTGTGGATCGACGACGCCCCCGACGAGGAATCGTTGGAAGCCTTGCGCCGCATGGGCCGCCAGGGATGCTGGATTCCAGTGGACGTTGACGGCCGCCCCGACGATTTGCGTCGGGTGATGGAAGTGATCGATTCACGCCTGCGGCCGCTGGCGGCGGAATAAAAACGCATACCATATATATACAGCAAACCCTTTTTGTTATACAAAACAAGGGCAACGTGCTGGTGAATAAGCATGTCAATTCCGAGAACGATGCTCATCACCGCGGTCACCCTATCCCTGATAGGGGGGGCGCTTTATGGACATCAATCCTATTGGAGCGAACGGGAACGCATTGAGACAGGCTTAAAGCACCAAAGCGCCATCGCCACCGAAGCCACGCGAATCAGCTTTTCCGGCCTGGAAGCCCTGCTCAACACTGTCGGGCTTGACCTGGTTGCCAAAGGAGCGATCGACCATCCGGAACGGGGCGAGACCCATCTGTCCCGCATCGCCAAGAGCCCATTGAATGTGGTCGCCTATGGGCTGGCTAAACCTGATGGCCAACTGGTTCTGATCAGCGGCAGAGGAACCAGATCACTTCCCAACCTGATGGCCGATCCGCGGACCGCCATCAGTTTCCAACGCACATTGCAATCAGACCACCTGGAATTGGGGCGCCCCTATCTGATGCCGACCCTGGGAGAATGGGTCATCCCGGTTCGAATGGCCATCCGTGGCGATGACGGACAGGTGAAGGCGGTGATGACAGCAGGTCTGAAGATCGACGGCGACGGCACCATCTGGGCTGACGCGTCTCGATCGCCCCAGCACAATCTTACCGTGATACACCAAGATGGTTATGTACAGTACACATCAAGAAAACCTGAAAAAATTGAACACTATAGTGAAATTTATTCAAAAATCCTTGATTCCAGCATTGTCGACGGCATGCGGAACGCACCCCATTCCGGCATAAGTTTCGTTTCCACAGAATCTTCAGAAAAGGTATTGGCGGTAGGCGCATCAAGCGCCATCGCCGCCTTCAACAAGCTTGATAAATACAATTTACTACTCGCTATATCCATACCTTATGAGGTATATAGAAAACATATTATAAATGCAATGCTACCAGCCGCGACAGGAACAGTTTCATTAATATTACTATCATTCATATTTACTTTTTTCATTGGATGGCTGCAAAAGCGCCATGACAACAAGATCGCCTTTCTGGTCCGGCACGACGAGGTCACCGGTCTGCCAAACCAAAACATGCTGATCGACCACATCAGCCAAAGCATGTCCATCGCCCGCCGCAACAACAGCACCGGCGCCTTGCTGAACCTTGAAACTTCGGGTTTCACCACCATCCGCCAATCATGGGGCCTTAAGGCCGCCGAGCAGGCACAAAGAGACATCGCCGAACGCCTGACCTTGCTGGTTCGCGAAGGCGACGTCCTGGCCCGCAACGGCAATGACTGCTTTGCCTTGCTGTTGTCCGCCACCAGCCAGGACGAAGCCTTGTCAAGCATTAGCCATCGGATTCAGGCCAGTTTCGGGGCTCCGTTGACCATTGAAGATCAGGACTTCAGGCTGCCCCTTTGTATCGGCGCGGCCACTTACCCCACGGACGCGACGACACCGGAAGACTTGCTGAAGGCCGCCACCCTGGCCAGCGCCCATGGGCGTAAGCTGGGCGTGACGGGGCTGGTTCACTTCCATCCGGATATGGATATTTCCGCCAGCCGGCGCGTCCGCCTGGAAGCTGCGTTGCGCGGTGCCGTCGAACGCGGCGAAATCACTGTGGTGTACCAACCCAAGATCGACGCCCATTCCGGCCTTTGCGATTCCGTCGAAGCCCTGGCCCGCTGGCACAGCAAGGAATGGGGGACGGTGTCGCCGGACGAGTTCATCCACATCGCCGAGGAAAGCGACCTGATCATCACGCTTGGCCGCTTCGTGTTGCGTCAAGCGATTTCCGACGTCAAGGCGTTCACGTCCGAAACCGGAACCGTCATGAATGTCGCCGTCAACGTGTCAGCCAAACAATTCGTCGTTTGCGACATGCTGGCGGAAATCAAGAAAGCGCTGGAGGAATGGGACTTCCCTCCCGAACGCCTGACGGTGGAAGTCACCGAAAGCATCATGATGTTCGACAAGGCCAAGATTGTCGAAAGGCTGCGCACCATCCGCAACCTGGGCGCCAAGGTCTCCATCGACGATTTCGGCACCGGCTATTCATCGCTGTCCTACATCCACCAATTGCCGGCCACCGAGCTGAAGATCGACCGGTCCTTCATCATGGACATCTCGGACGACGACCACGAAAATTACCCGCTGGTCAACTCCATCATCGCGCTGGGCAAGGCGCTGGGCATTCACGTCGTCGCCGAAGGGGTGGAAAGCGCCGAACATGTGCGCCTGCTCACTCGCTTGGGCATCGGTCACATGCAGGGATATTTCTTCAGCCCGCCCCGCCCCTTGCGGGAATTGGGAGACACCATCAACAAGAACTGGTTACCTCATCCCTCTTTGCCATAGCGATGCTTCCTGCCGCGCCAGTCGGTGACCAGGGCGCGGTCCTCGTCCCACCAATCGGGCCCCACCGGCACCTTGCCGGCGCCGCCGGGGATGTCCAGTACGTATGTGGGCTGGGCGATGCCGCTCAGCCGGCCGCGCAGCGCCCGCATGATGGCCCGGCCCTCGGCGATGGTGGGGCGGAAGTGGCTGGTTCCTCGGGTCAGGTCGGGGTGATGCAGGTAATAGGGCCGCACCCGGTTACGGATCAGCGCCCGGAACAGTTCTTCCAGGATGGCGGGGTCGTCGTTGACCCCTTTCAACAACACGCTTTGCGACACCAGCGGCACCCCGGCATCGGCCAGGATCTTCAGGGCGCCCCGCGCGGCGGGCTGCAATTCGCGGGGATGGTTCACATGCACCGACACCCACACCGCCAGGCTGTCGGTCGAACGTAAAGCATTGGCCATGGCCAGGGTGACGCGTTCTGGATCGGCCACCGGCACGCGGGAATGAAAGCGCAGGACCTCCACATGGGGCAAGCGCGCCACCCGTTCCACCAGATCGGCCAGCCGGGTGGCGTTCAACATCAACGGATCGCCGCCGGTGACGATGATCTCGCGCAGTTCGGAACGCCCGGACAGATAAGCGAAGGCGTCGTCCAGTTCAGCGGCGCTGAGCGTGCCGTCGGCGTCGCCCACCGATTCGCGGCGAAAGCAAAACCGGCAATAGACCGGACAAACCAGGATGGGCTTCAACAGCGCCCGGTCGGGATATCGATGCACCACCCCCTTGATCGGCGAGAAAGCGTCGTCGCCGATGGGATCGGCCCGTTCCTCGGCCGAGCTGCGCAGTTCCGCCCCGAGGGGGACATATTGACGGGCGATGGGGTCGGCGGGGTCGGCGGGATCGATCAACCGCGCCACCGCCGGCGTGATGGCGGTGACGTGGGAACGGGCCAACACCTCCAGTTCGGCCCGCTGGCTTTGGGCCACCAGACCGGCCTCGATCAGTTCGTCCACCCGGCGCAACGGCCGGGCGATCCGCGCCGCCACACCTTTATCCGTGTTCATCCGCGTCCATCCGTGTCATGAAACACCGCACGATTCTGGGCGTTCATAGAGGTTTTCATGTCCCAAGGTAAAGAGCCCTGGCATCCGGTGGCGTTTTCCGCCCGCCTGCCCCATCTGCGGCGCCGCGCCCAGGTGATGGCGGCCATCCGCCGGTTCTTCGCCGACCAAGGCTTCGACGAGGTGGAAACGCCGTGCCTGCAAGTCTCGCCAGGGCTGGAACCGCATCTGCAAGCCTTCGGCACCGCGCTGCGCGACCCGTGGGGCGGCCCGGACACCCCGCTTTACCTGCATACCAGCCCGGAATTCGCCATGAAAAAGCTGCTGGTGGCGGGCATGGAACGCATTTTCCAGATCGCCCACGTGTTCCGCAACGGCGAGCGTTCCGCCACCCACAGCCCGGAATTCACCATGCTGGAATGGTACCGGGCCGGCGGCACCATCGGCCAGATGATGGACGACACCCAAGCCTTGGTCCGCGCCTGCGCCCAGGCCGCCCAGACGCCGCTGCTGCGCCGGGGGGAACTGGCCTGCGACCCCTTCGCGCCCTGGCGGAAACTGAGCGTCGCCCAAGCCTTTGACGAATATTGCGGCATCGACCTGTTGGCCACCGCCCCCGACCCGTGGACTCCCGACACCGCCTTGCTGGCGCGACAGGCGGCGGCAATCGGCATTTCGGTGTCGGAAAACGACCGCTGGGACGACATCTTCTTCAAGATCGTCATGGACCGCATCGAACCCCATCTGGGCATGGGCGTGCCCACCTTGCTTCATTCCTATCCGGTGTCCATGGCGGCCTTGGCCCGGCCCAACGCCCAAGACCCCCGTGTTGCCGACCGCTTCGAGGCCTATGCCTGCGGCGTCGAGCTGTGCAACGCCTTCGGCGAGTTGACCGACGCCGACGAGCAACAGCGGCGCTTCGACGCCGACATGGACCTGAAGCAGGCGCTTTACGGCGAGCGCTATCCCGTCGATCCCGACTTCATCGCCGCCCTGCGTCACGGCATGCCGGAAAGCGCCGGCAACGCCCTGGGGCTTGACCGCCTGGTGATGTTGATCTGCGGCGCGGCGGAAGTCGAACAGGTTTTGTGGCTGCCGGTGGACGGCGTCAGGACATGAAGTGATCCGGCTGAATGTCAGCCAGGGTCTTGCCGTCGAACACCGCCAGGAAGGCGTCGCGGGCATCCTCGATCACACCGCGCAACTTGCAACCGCTGATCGGGCAGGTGTCTCCCTGTTCGTGACAAGGCACCAGATTCAGGTTTTCCGAATGGCGCAGCAATTGCCCCAGGTTGATCTGCTCTGGTTCGCGCGCCAGGCGCAGGCCGCCGTTCTTGCCGCGAACGGTATTGATGTGCCCCAAATCGGTCAGCCGTCGGACGATCTTTTTCAGATGCTCGGACGAAATGCCGTAAAACTCGGACACTTCGCGTACGGTGCACAGCTTGTCACGGCGGGCCGACAAATAGATCAGCAACCTTAAAGAGTAATCGGTGAATTGGGTGATTTTCATGATCGGCCAAAATCTTGTTTTACTGATATTGGCGCAGCTGCATCACCCGTTCAACAGCTTCACTCACTTGCTCGTCAATTTTTTGCTGCGACGCAGCGGGGGCATCCAGTTCCAATTGGCTCAGCAAGTCGTAAAGGCGGTTTTCGCCGAACATTCCGCATTTTCCCCGCATGGCGTGCACATGCTCGACAAAGGCCCCACGGTCGCCCAAGCGCAGGTCCTGAAGCGCGGCCGAATCCTTGTCCATTTCCGCCAGGAAGGCCAGCATCAAGGCTTCCAGCCCGGCGGGCGGCTGCGGTGGCGGCGGCATGGGATTGTCGGGCAACAGGGCCGACAGGCTGCCGACCAGGGCGTCGGGACCGATGGGCTTGGACAGGAAGGAGGTGAAGCCGGCCTCTTCGGCGTTGCGGCGGTCGGCCGCTGCGGCGCCAGCCGACAGCGCCACCACCGGAATGGGGGCCAGCCCCATTTCGGCCTCGCGCTTGCGGATGGCCCGGCAAGCGGCGAAGCCGTCCATTTCCGGCATGCGCAAATCCAAGACGATCAGGTCGTAACGCCGCGCTGCCGCCATCTCGGCGGCTTGGCGGCCGTCGGCGGCTTCGTCCACCGTCCAGCCGGCGGCATTCAGGAAACCACGCAGCACCAGACGGTTCAGTTCGACGTCGTCGGCCAGCAACACCTCCACATGAGTGGGGGCCTTGCGTTTGCGGGTGGCCGGCGCCTGTGCCGTGGTCAGCGGCAGGCTCACCTCCGCCTGGGTCATGCCGTCAAGACGGCGCAGCAGCAGCGTGCCGCCCATGGCGTCGACCAGATTACGGCACAGGGCCTGGCCGATGTCGCTTTCGCCGCTGCTTTCCACGTCGGCCCGCGCCGGCCCCAGCACCGCGATGCGTAAAAGCTCGTCCTCGGGGGCGATGGTCAGCACCATTTCACCCGCCCCGGTGCCGAAACGGTCCAAAAGCGTACGGACCACCTGCAGGACGGCACTTTCGTCGGCCAGCATCGCCGCCGGCATGCTGGGTGCGCATTTCATCCGGAAACCTTGGCCGCGGTCCCCGGCCTGGGCGCGGACCAAGGCGGCCATTTCCTCGCACAATTCGTCCAGACGCACCGGGCGTGGCGCCAGTTGCACACGGCCGGTCTCCAGACCGGCCAGTTCCAGGATATTGCCGATCAGCCGGCTGAGTTGTTCGGCGGTGCGACGCAGCAGGCGCACATAGCGTTGCTGGCGCTCGTCCAAGGCGGTGCCGGCCAGCAATTCGGTCAACCCCACCCAGCCATGCAAGGGGGTACGGATTTCGTGGCTCATCACCGCCAGGAACTCGGACTTGGCCTTGGACGCCTGCTCGGCCACCGCCAAGGCGTCGGCCAACGAGGCGGTGCGCTGCGCCACCAGCCCTTCCAGGTCGCGGTTCATCTGCGCCAGACTTTCCGAGGCGGACCGTTCGGCATGGAACATACGCAGCGCCAGGGCGGCGAAATAGCACGTGGCGAAAGCGGCGAAGCCCACCGGAATCAGGTCGGTGCTGGTGATGATTCGGGCGTAGTGCAGGATGTCGTTGACCATGGCGGCGCACAACAGAACCGACCCCACCATCAACCAGTTGGCCCCCAGGCGCCGGCGCAGCATGGCCCACCCCACCAGTCCCAACCCGATCAACGGCGCCGCCAGGTTCAAGATCATGAAGGGGTCGCGGAAATTGGTGTAGAAGGCGGGTGGCGTCAACAACGTCGCCACCACCATGAAGCCGGAAACGATGGCCCCCGACAGGGCCAGCGGCTTGGGTGTCTCGTCGGGCAACAATTCGCGCAGGAAACCGAAATAGATGCCGGGGAACACGAACAGCGTCACGTAGGACACCGGCAAGTACCAGAAATCGGCCCGCATCTGATGGCCGATCAACACGTATAGCTGGGCCGAACTGAAGGTTCGCGCCGCCACCAGCGCGGTGAACAAGGCGAAGATCAGGAAAGCCGGGTCACGCTTGCCGCCGGCATAGAAGGCCAGCGCCATCAGCGTCACCATCACCAGCGCCCCCAGGGCGGCCAGGGGTAGCGCGGTCAAACGCTCGGCTTGCAAGGCCAGAACCTCGGCCGGACCGATGCGCACCGCCCGGGTGATGCCGCCCTCGAAATGATGGTGGTTGGAAATCTCGAACACCAGGTCGACGAAAGGACGGCCCAGCGGCAGCGGCACCAGGGCCTGTTCCAGCACCGGCACTTCCGCTTCCGCGCTTAGGCCCAACTGTCCCATGGATTGAACCAGCGCCCCGTCCACGTGCAGACGCCAGGCGCTGTTGATGTCGGGAACCGCCAAGGCCAAGGGCGGGGCGTTTTCCGGCAGCAGCACCCGCAACACCAGCGAGGCGTTGCCGATGCCGGGAAACAGGACGTTCCAGGGATTGGGCTGGTGGATATAGGTGTCCACCGACCACGAAAAGGCGCCAGACGAATCGGCCCCTTGCACCACCCCCCATTGACCGGACAATTCCACCGCGCCGGATTGGGAAAAATCGACCCCGCGCAGGTCGATGACGCC
>JAIWOG010000202.1 GCA_020217035.1 Magnetospirillum sp.
ATGGACGGCTTGCGGCGCCGAAGCCCGGACATCACCGGGCGCCAGAACCGCGGTCAAGACCACCACCACTAGGATCAACAGCCCGCGCATACATATTTTGTCGCAGGCATCGCCGCCCGCGTCATCAGGTGAAAACCCGATGTCACCGCTGCCCGGCTTGGGCTTGGCGGACAAAATCACGGAACCGTTCCGCCGCCAGCGGCGGCGAATAGCGGTAACCCTGCACCAGGTCGCAGCCGCGTTCGGCCAGGAAAGCCTGTTGTTCGGTGGTTTCCACCCCCTCGCCCACCACCTGCATGCCCAGGGAATGACCGAGCGCGATGATGGCTTCGATCAGGCGGGCGTCCTCGGCGTTGCGCAGCGCTTCGGCGACGAAGGAACGGTCGATCTTCAGAACATCCACCGGGAAATGCTTCAGATAGGACAGCGACGCATAGCCGGTGCCGAAATCATCCACCGCGATCTTCGCCCCCAGGGCGCGGACCTGTTCCAGCTTGCGCACCACTTCGTCGCCCGACCCCAGGATCAGGCTTTCGGTGATCTCCACGGTCACCAGTTCCGGATTCATGCCGCTTTGATCGAGGGCGCGGGCCAGGATGGCGGCGATGTCGGCCTGCTGGACCTGACGGGGCGACACGTTGACGGCGATGCGCAACGGCCCCAACCCTGCTTGCTGCCAAGCCCTGGCCTCGAACAAGGCCGAAGAGGTCAGCCATTCGCCGATGGGCAGGATCATGCCCATTTCTTCGGCCAGGGGGACGAATTGTTCGGGGTTGACGGCGCCGATATAGCGGTTCTGCCAGCGCAACAGCGCCTCGGCCCCCGCCACTGTCCCGGTAGCCAGGTCGATCACCGGCTGGTAGACCAACGAGAACTCGTCATGCATCAGCGCGTCCGACAACTCGCCGGCCAGACGCGAGCGGGCCTGGGCGCGGGCGTCCATGCTGGCGGTGAAGAAGCGGAAGGTGCCGCGCCCCGCCGCCTTGGCCTGTTCCAAGGCGGAAGAGGCGTTGCGCAATAGCGCCTCGACGTCCTCGCCGTCCCCCGGCCACAGCGACACGCCGATGGATGCCGACAGCAGGATCTGGTTGGCCTCGATCAGCAGGGGTTCATGCAGGGATTCCAGCATCACCCGCACCACCGCCTCGACTTCCTCGACCTTGTCCACCTGGGGGAGCACGGCGATGAACTCGTCGCCGCCGAAACGGCCCAGCGTGTCGCCCTTGCGCAAGGCGCGGCTGAAGCGATGGGCGCATTCGCGCAGCACCATGTCGCCCACCGTCATGCCCAAGGTGTCGTTCAGGGTCTTGAAACCGTCCAGGCCGACGAACAGCACCGCCGCCCGGCAATGTTCGCGCCCGGCCAGCACCAGGGCTTGGAGCAGGCGGTCCAGCAGCAAGGAGCGGTTGGGCAGTTCGGTCAGCGGGTCGTAATTGCTGTTGTGCCAAAGCTTTTCGGCGGTTTCGCAGGCTTCCGAAATGTCGCGGAACATCACCACGTGGCGGCTCGGCCCGCCATGGATGTCGTGTTCGCAGGCGATGGACAGGCTTTGACGATAGGCTTCGCCGCTTTTGCGTCGGCTCCACGCCTCGCCTTCCCATGTGCGGCCCCGGCGCAGATGCTCGTCCACGTTCTCAAGGAAGCGTCCGTCGCCCAAGCTGGCGTAAAGACTGGCAGCCGTTCGGCCGACGATTTCGTCGGGATGATAGCCGGTGATGGCGGTGAAGGCGGGGTTGACCACCAGCACCCGCCATTGTTGGTCGCAGACCAGCATGGCCTCGGCGGCCATGTCGAAGGCAGAGCGGAAGAGACGCAATTCGGCGTTCTCGCGCTCGAGCTCCTGCAAACGCTGATCAGGTCGCAACAACTCACTCCCGGTTGTAGAGATCACATTAAGCCATGGGGGAAACAGGCTAAACAAGCGATAACATGCCGTAAACCCATAAAGAAAAAGTGTCCATTATTTAAGCACATTGCCGGCATGCACAAAAACAGCGCATTAACACTTGCCCAACCGTCACATCCCTGCCATCATCTCCACAGTCGATGTCGGCCCCCTCCTCCCGGCCGCCGCTGACGAGACCTGAAGAGCTCTTCTCGACGAACAAGCCGCGCACCCCTTCCCTGGTGCGCGGTTTTCGTTCATACCGCCCACAAAGCCAGGGCGATGACCTGTGGCGCCACCACCCGCAACACCATGACCAGAGGGTAGACCGTCGCATAGGACAGGATGGGGGCTTCCGACGGCGCCAATCCCTGGGCGAAAGCCAAGGCCGGTGGGTCGGTCATCGATCCGGCCAGCAGGCCGCACATGGTCAGGTAGTTGACCCGGGTCAGCAGCGTCCCCGCCAGGGCGACCAGGACCAGTGGCGCCAAGGTGATCAGCACCCCCCAGGCCATCCAGCTGAGCCCCGGCCCGTGCACCAGGGTATCGACGAAGCCATGGCCCGACTTGACGCCGACGGCGGCCAGGAACAGGGCGATGCCCAAATCGCGCATCAGATGGTTGGCGGCGGGCGGCATGAACCACACCACGCGCCCCACATGACCCAGACGCGACAACAGGATGGCCACCACCAGCGGCCCGCCGGCCAGACCCAGCTTTATCGACGACGGCAAGCCCGGCAGCAGGATGGGCAGCGACCCCAACAGCATACCCAGCGCGATGCCGATGAAGATCGAGGTCATCTGGGTTTCCAGCAGCGCCTTCGAGCGGTTTCCTATGATCCCCGCCACCAGGGGCATGGCGCCGGGGGCGCCGACCACCGTCAGCATGTCGCCGAATTGCAGCTTCAGCCCGGAATCGGGCACCAATTCGTGGCCGCCGCGATTGACCCGGCTGACCACCACGCCATGGGTGCCGCGCAGGTTCAGTTGCCCCAGGGTCTTGCCCAGAACCTCGGAACGGGTGACCACCTGGCGTTCCCAGATGACGTCGGCGCTGTCCATGGCCTTCAGGTCGATCGCCGCCACCGGCCCCAGCAAGCGGTTGAGGCGCGGCAGCCGCGAGGCCGGCCCTACCGCCAGCACCACGTCGCCTTCGGCCAGAACGTCGTCGGCATGCACCACGTGCTGGCTGCCGTCATGCAGCACCCGCGACAGCACCACGCCCATTTCCTTCAATTCGTCCAGATCGCGCAGACGCACGCCCACCACCGCCGGGTTCCTGATCTCGACGTTGACGGTCTCCAGATGTTCCTGGCCGGCGGCCCGCGCCCTGTCGAAATCCGCCGCCGCCTTGGCCGGGTTCTGGCGGAACGCCAGACGCAGGATCATCATCGACGCCAGAATGCCGACGATGCCGAAGGGATAGGCCACCGCATAGGCTTGGCCTTGAACAGCGCCGGCCACCCCCAGTTGCGCCAGCACTTCCTGGCCGGCGGCCAGGGACGGCGTGTTGGTCACCGCGCCGGAAAGCAGCCCCAGGGCGGCGGGCAACTCGACCCCACCCCACAGATGCACGGCGACGGCCAGCAACGACCCCAGGACCACGACAGCCGCCGCCATCAGGTTCAGCGCCATGCCGTCCTTCTGGAAGGCTTGGAAGAAGCCCGGCCCCACCGTCACCCCGATGGCGTAGACGAACAACACCAGGCCGAATTCGCGGGCGAAGGCCAGCATGGTGGGGTCAAGCGTCAGGCCGAAATGGCCCAGCGCCAGACCGGCGAACAACACGCCGCCCACCCCCAGCTTGACGCCGCCCAGCTTGACCTGGCCCAGGGCCAGGCCGAAGGCGGCCGCCAGCGACAGAACCAAAAGCGCTTGCGCCGGTCCGTGCAGTTCCATCATCCCCCCACCACGACATTGCGGCGCAGCAAGGTTGCTCCAGCCTGATGTCGTTGACAAGAGACAACAGGTCACGGCAGCATACCAACAAGCCACAACCCAAGAGAGATGAAATGATAGTCAACGATACCGAAAGCTTCCGCTGGATTTTTGCCGCGTGCGAAACCATCCGCCTATGGAATGCCCACGACCAATTCTGGGTTACCCAAGCCAGCAAAGATGCCGGACTAGACGACGACGAAGTAAAAGAGTTCGCCAAAACCTACCAAACCAGCAGGTCAACAAGCAAAGAATCAAGGAAAACTGTAAATGAATACATAAAAGAAAACAAAAAATCAAAAGCAGAAAAAATATACCAGGATTCAATTGAATCTGGGATAAGTAAAGCAGAACAGGGAATAAATGGAAGAATAGTATACAGCAATGTTTTTGTCTCAAAACTCTTGTGGTTTTACAAGCCACAAGAGTGGTGCATGCACGATACCCTCTCGAAGAACAGTCTCCGAGCAATTACCGGATTAAATGTTGATGATAAAAATTTCCACGGTGAATACAATAAAATATTCACACAGCTAGAAATAGATAAAATAGGCCAGTTGCTAAAATCTCTAGACATTACATACGCATTCGAAAACAGAATTGCAGACAAATACCTCATGTCCGCAGGAAAAATCATTAGATCAAAAAAGAAAATCCCAAAACCCATTGACCAAGATGACTGGAGCAAATGGGTTGTTGAGCGACACAAAGGACCGAATGCTGACTTGGGAGCCGCGCTGGAGATTGCTGCAGAACTGCCCCGCGTGCGGGGCTAAGCTTTACCGCACCGCTGGAAAAATCGCCTGGCCGGCGCAGCGGTCGCGCACCGACTTGCCGCAATCTCTGAACTTCATGTCCTTGGTCAGGCAAACCCGCAATTCGGCGGCATAGCGGCCCCGGCACACCACCGCCACCTGTTCGGGTTTCAGGCCGGGATTGGCCTTGACGAACAGGTCTTCCACCTGTTCGGGGGCCAGGGTCAGCACGGACTTGGGGGCGACGAACTCGGCCGGCAGCTTGAGGACGGCGAAAGCCTGGGCGGTCTTGGCGAAGTAGTCGGCAGGCTTGCCGCCGTCGCAGGTGCCGTGGCGCTTCCATTCGTGCTCGATCAGCTTCTTGCTGGGCATGATGGGCAGGGTCTTGGCCACCACGTCGTCGGGCACCGGCGGCGGGGCGGCGACGCATTCGGCCGGATAGCCGGTCTCGGCGTATTGCGGCCACAGGCCATGGACGATGAAGCCATAGGTCCTGGCGCCGCCGCATTGTTCGGCGTCGTTGCGGCCGGCACGGCCGGCGCAATAGGTGGGCGACCATGACAGCGCCAGGACGTAATGGTCGAACCGGCCCGGTTCAGCGGGCTTTTGCGCCCAGGCAGGAAGGGCGAACAGACAAGCCAGGGCGACGATCAGAACACGCATGGGCGACCTCCATTGCAACGGTTTCAATTTAGCGGCGCCGAAGCCCTTGACAAGCGCCGTGACTGCGCCCTGAATCGCGCCCTTCCCGCCACAGGAAACAAAACCGAAATCATGCGTCATCCGCCGCCGTCCGTGGTCCCCTTGGACCGCATCCTGCCCGACGAACCCTTGCTGATGATGGGCGCCGGCCCGGTGCCCATTCCCACCAAGGTGGCCCAGGCCAATTCCATCGTCATCAATCACCTGGGCGAAACCATGAACCGGGTGATCGAGCAGGTCAAAGCCATGGCCCGCTATGTGTTCCAGACCCAGTCCGGGCAGATCCTGGGCGTCGCCGGCCCGGCCTCGGCGGCCATGGAGATGGCGGTGTGTAACCTGGTGGAACCGGGCACCAAGGTGCTGGCGGTGTGCAACGGCTATTTCAGCCGCCGTCTGGCCGAGATGGCCGAACGCTGCCAGGCCGACGTGGTGGTGCTGGACATCGCCAACGGTGAGCCGGCGCGGCCCGACGAGATCGAAGCCGCCATCAAGGCCCACCGCCCCACCGTGTTGACCATCGTCCAGGGCGAGACGTCCAACACCGTGTGGAACCGCTATCTGCCGGAAATCTGCGCCATCGCCCGCGCCCACGAATGCCTGATGGTGGTGGACGCGGTGTGCACGCTGTCCACCATGCGTCTGGACATGGACGAATGGGGCGTCGACGCCCTGATCACCGGCGGCCAAAAGGGCCTGTCGTCCATTCCCGGCGTGTCGCTTCTGGCCTTTTCCGACCAAGCATGGAAGCGGATCGAGGGCCGCAACGCCCCCATGGCGCAATGGACCCTGGACGCCCGGTTGGCCGACCGTTTCTGGAACAAGAACTCGTACCACTACACCGCGCCGGTGTCGGGCATCATGGCCATCCATGAAGCCCTGCGCCTGATCTGCGCCGAAACCTTGCCGGCCCGCTTCCACCGCCACGAATTGTGCTCGCTGGCCCTGCAAGGCGGCATCGAGGCCATGGGGCTGGAATTGCTGGTGAAACCCGAATGCCGGCTGAATTCGGTCATCGGCATCAAGGTGCCGGCCGGCGTGTCGCCCGACGACGTGCGCCGCCACATGTCCAACGTGCACCGGGTGGAAATCTCGGGCGCCTTCGGCCTGGACATCCTGCGCATCGGCCAGATGGGGGAGCAATGCCACGCCCACACCATCTTCCGCACGCTGCACGCCTTTGGTTCCAGCCTGAAAGCCCACGGCGCCAAGCTGGACCTGCCGGCCGGCGTCGCCGAGCTGGAACGTATCCTGACCGAAGGTCAGGTCGCCTGAACAACGATATCGGGGTCTGCCATCAGGTAGACCCCGAGGATTTTTCCATCCCGACAGCCGAAACTCAGCACCCAGCGGGCTCCGTCCCCATCGGCGCCCACCAGCGCCGGCAGGCCGTTGACCATCGCCGGGCGCAGTTGGAAATCGGCGGGCAGGAACTTGCGCCGCACCCCCAACAGGAAACGGGTCACCTTGTCGGGGCCGAGAATGGGGTTCAGCGCTGCCTTGCCCTTGGCGCCGGCATAGCTGATCAGGCGACATTCGTCGCCCAGCAAGTCCACCAGGGCGGCATAGTCGCGCTGTTCGCAGGCGCTGGCGAAACGCTGCACCAGAATCGCCGTCTGCGCCGCGTCCCAGGCGAAGCGCGGCTGGCCCTTCAGGGCGGCGCGGGCGCGGCTCATGATCTGGCGGCAGGTGGGAATGGTCTTGTCCACGATGGCGGCGATCTCGGCGAAATCCAAATCCATGGCCTCGCGCAGCACATAGACGGCGCGCTGTTCGGGGCTTAAGCGTTCCAACAGCAGCAACAGGCCGGTGGACAAATCCGCCTCGTCCGCTTCCACCGGGTCGAACCACGGTTCGGGCAGCCATTGACGGGTCAGTTCCCTCTGGCGCTTGGTCTTACGCAGCCGGTCGATGGCCAGCCGGGTGACCTGGGTGGTCAAGTACGCCGCCGGATCACGCACCGATCCGCCATCGACGGCGCACCATTTCAGCCAGGCATCCTGGACCACGTCGTCGGCGTCGCTGGCCGAGCCCAGCAACCGGTAAGCCAGCAGCCGCAAACGCGGCCGCTGGTCCAGGAACGGGGCAAGGCGGGAATCAGCCGTGGTCATAAGCGGCAATGCCCACCCGGTTCCAGGCGTTGATGACGGCGACGATCATGGTCAGCTCGGCGACCTGCTGTTCCGAAAAATGGCTCCGCAGGTCGGCCAGCAAGGCCGGCACGCGTTCTTCCTGGTGGCGGGTCAGCGCCTCGGCCCAAGCGAAAGCGGCTTTTTCGGCGGCGGTGAACAGGGCGGAATCCGCCCATCCGGCCACCGCGTCCAGGCGTTCTTGGCTGACGCCGTCGCGCCTTCCCCAGTCACTGTGCAGATTTTGGCAGAACAGGCACGTGTTGATCTGCGACACCCGCAGGTCAACCAGATGCTTGAAACCACCCCCCAGGCTGGAAGCGGCCAGGGTTTCAGAGACGGCATAAAGCCCCTGATAGGCGGGCTGGGCCAAGGCGGACACGTCGAAGCGGATATTCATCGGGGCATTCCTTTGGGTTCGAAGACACCCCCATGACGCGTCGGCACGGCGAAACGTGACGGCTAAGCCTCGTTTTTTTTCTGGTCCAGTTGATGGCGCAGGATCAGCGGCCCTTGGGCCAGCATGAAGGCCAAGGTGACGATCAGGCTGCCTGGCATCTTCCACAGCACCCAATGGTCGGTGCTCATCACATGGCGGATGACTTCGTTGGCCGCCGCCATGGCGACGAAGAACAAGGCGACGCGGGCCGACAACTTGCGCCAGCCGGCATCGTCCATATTGATGGCGTGGCCCAAGACCTTCTTCAGCGCCAACTTGCGCAAAGCCAGGCCGCCGCCGATCAGCAAGGCGAACAAGGCGTAGATGATGGTCGGCTTCATCTTGATGAAGTTCTCGTCGTTCAGCCACAGGGTCAGGCCGCCGAACACCAGCACGATCGCCGCGGTGACCACCGGCATCAGCGGCACCTTGCGGGCCACCGCGAAGGACAGACCCACCCCCACCACGGTGGCGATCATCAGCGCCACGGTGGCCGGCATCAGCCCTTGGGCGAAATAGATGGCGACGAAGATGGCCAAGGGGCCGTATTCGACCACGGGCTTCAGCCAAGCCGGTTCCTTACTCACGCCGGTTCCTTTCACGATGACAAGGCGGCCCTTATAGCCGATCAGCGCGGCTGGGTCAGCTTTGTCCGCAAGTCCTCGGCGAAGCTTTCGGGCGTGGCGGGCATGACGGCGCTGAGGACCACCCCGTCCTTGCCGCGCATGAACCACTCCTTTTGCCCGGGCACGTGCCAGAATACCCAGTCGTAATCGTCCTGCCGGGGCTCGTCCTGGTCGTCGGTGACCACGCGCACGGTCTTGAACAGGCCCGACGCGGCAATGAAGTTTCCGATACGGCGGTCGCGATAGCGTTCATAAGCGAAAAAACCGGGAACCGAACGCGACCACAGACGCATCAGCGCCTCGTCCCGCAGCACCGGGACGCGTCGGCCGGGATGGCGTGGCAACACCACCAAAGCCCTGTCGGCCAAGGACGGGGTGACGCCGACGACTCGCTTTTGCTCTTCGCTCAGCAAGGTGTCGAAAGCGGCGGTCAAGCCACGCAATCCCCCATATTCCTTGCCATGATAGCTGAAGACGACGCCTTTCCCCATGTCCGTGGCGCTCACATATTCCATGTCGCCGGACAGGTCTTCCAGGGCCTTTTTCACCTGGGTGACGAAGATGTCGGCCGAAGCGGCCGCAGGCAGACGGACCATCCGACCCCGCCCGTCCTTCAACCGCCAAACGTTGGCATAGCGGTACAGCACGAAATCCCGACCTTCCGCATCGGGGTCGCGCGACGCCAGGTCTTCCACCTGGAATTCGGCGAACACGGCGGATTTGCGCAGGGCGTCCAGACGCAGTTCATCCAAGCGGCGATAGAACCGCCCGACCCCGCGCTCGGCTTCCAAAGCCGCCGGCAGCACCACCCGCAGGGTCTTGCCGCTGGGTTCGGTTTCCGGGATCACGGCGGCGATCTCGCCGGCCATGCGCGTTTCCATATCCCGGATCAGTTCGTCCTCGCCCACATAGCGCCGTCCCCGCCAGTGGTAATGGTCGACCGCGTCGACCCGCATGTGGCCCAGATAGCCCACGTTGTTTTCGATGGACCGGCCTTCGGCCCGCGCCTCGGCCAGGGTCTCAGCCAGCGTGGCGGGCTTTTCCTCGGGTGCCGCGCAGGCGGTCAGGCTGGCGGCCAGCGCCAGGGCGAACAAGGATTTGGCGTGACAAGGCTTCATCATCTTCCCCTCCCCTAGCGCATGAAGAATTTCGGTTCCATATTGTTGCGAAGCGGCCGCGGCGGCGACAGGTCGTCCAATTCCACATCGGGCGGCAGGCTCAGGGCCTCCACCAGGGCGTCGGCGAATCCACCGGGCTGGGCAGACAACTTCAACATGCCGAAATTGTGGTCGCGCGAGCTTCCCGACCACCCCCAATCGTTGGGCAGGCGCCACAAAATCCAGTCATAATCCAACGGCACCGCCCCCAACTCGTCGGCGAAAACCAAGGTGATGTCGTTGAATATCTTGCCGGCTTGCAAATAACGGGCAAAGCGCTTGTCCAGGGCCAGGCGATAGGCTTTGCGGGCACTGCTGACCAAGCCCGGCATTTCCCCGGGCAACAGCAGCAGCGTGTCGGGGCCACGGC
>JAIWOG010000203.1 GCA_020217035.1 Magnetospirillum sp.
GGGGCAAGACCAGCAAGGCCCGACCGCCCAGGGGCTTGGCGGCGGGGGTGATCTGGCCGGCCAGTTCCGCGTTGACTCGGTCGAAGGCGTCCACCAATGACACCAAGTCGGCATAGCTACGGTCGCGATAGCTCACCATCTCGCGCCCCCGCGAGCCGCTTGCAAGGCTGAACACCCGAAGCTGGTGATGGTCGGCGGCCAGCCGGGACACCGCGTCCAGCACGTTGTCGATGAAGGATGACAACGTGCTGCCGTTGGCGACGGCGATTTGACGGTCCTCGCCGTCCCGCAACAACCAGCCGCGCTGGTCGAATTGCAGGACGTAATCCTTGCCCTTGGCGAAGAAACGCCCCGGCGCCAAGTTCTCGACCCGCAGCGACTGAAACACGGCGCTTTTTCGCAATGCTTCGATGCGGGCTTCGGCCAGCCGCAGATTGGCCGTCTCGGCGACGCCGCCCAAGCCGTTGACCTTGGGGCGCAACACCTTGAGGGCCGAGGGAACCTTCTTGTGGCTGACCAAATTGGCCATCTCCTTGGCGACAACGCCGTCGATGGCCTGGTGCAACTGGCGTTCGTCGGCATAGACCGTGCCATTCCAGGCATAGCCGACCAAGGTCTTGTAATTATAGGATTCGCTGACCAGCGAACGAGGGTCGTCCTGGGCGTCTTGCTTCGCGGAAACCGCAGACGGCGAAGACGACGTCAGGTCGTCGATGGCCGATCGGGCGGCGGAGCAACCACTGACCGCCAGGCATGTCGCCACCACCATCGCAAACCGCATGCACGCCCCCGAAACCAGAACCAAAACCACACCCCCGCGAGACGAAGCGATCATACACAGGTCACCGCCCCCCCGGCAATCGCCCCCCCCAGGCCCGGCCGTCAAAGGGCGCTGTCGCGGCGCTGGCGCAGCCCTTCCGGCATCTTCAGGGTGGCGCGGTCCCAGCCCTCGATCTCGAGGACCTGGTCCAGGCAATCCTCGAGGATCTGCAACGACCGCATTCCCGCCGTGGCGATTGTTCGGTGAACGACCGAATCGGTGTCCTGGCGCGTCTGACAATCCTCTTGATAGCGCACCATGTCGCGCAGCTTGATGATCTGTTCGGCGACCTGGGCCGGACAGGCGCACATGTAGATGGTCGCCTCGTCGATGATCTTCGCCAGTTGTTCGGTGGTGAACCGCTGTTCCAACGTCCTTGTCCCTTCTTGCAACGGCACGGGGGCTCCATGCCTTGACCCCGGTGACGTCGCCGTCACCGGGGCTCCAGCATAGCCGCTCAGGACGCCATGGGAAACGTCTTGCCATCTATCGTCCAGTGAATCGAGCCGGACGCTTTTCCAGAAAGGCTTGTATACCCTCGCGGAAATCGTCGGTGGGCACCACCAGACCGAAATGGGCGGCCTCGACGGCCAGGCCCTCGTCGATGGACAGGTTCAGCCCACGGGTGACCGCGCCGATGGTGGCCGCCACCGCCGCGGCCGGCTTGGCCATGATGCGGCGCGCCAGGTCATCGGCGGCCTCCATCACGTGATCCGCCGGCACCACGGCATTGATCAGGCCGATCTGCTCCGCCCGCCAGGCGGAAATGGCGTCGCCGGTCAACAGCATTTCCAGGCCGCGCTTGCGCCCCACCAGGCGGGGCAAGCGCTGGGTGCCGCCGAAGGGCGGCGGGAACCCCAGCTTGATCTCGGGCTTGCCGAAGCTGGCCTCGGCGCTGGCCACCGCCAGATGCATCGCCTCGACGATCTCGCAGCCGCCGCCCAGGGCCAAGCCGTTGACGGCAGCGATGATCGGCTTGGGGAAGTTTTCCAGCCGCGCCGTCAGATGCTGGCCCTTGCGCACGAAATCGCGCAGCGCCACCCTTGTTCCCTGGGCGACGATGTCCGCGAACTCGGCGATGTCGGCGCCGGCGCAAAAGGCCCGTCCCGCCCCGGTGACGATCACCGCCCCCACCGCGTCGTCGGCCTCCAGCCCATCCAGCAACGCCATCAGGGTGTCGATGACCGCGTGATCAAGGGCGTTCAGCTTGTCGGGACGGTTAAGCGTCAGGATGGCGACGCCATCGGCGACCTGGCACAAGACGACCTGGGACATGATGCTTCCTCCTTCCGACCCTGGCGGGCGCGGGATGCTCGACGGCTTGGCCGTCAAACGGGATGCTCGACGGTATGGCCGTCAAACGGGATGCTCGACGGTATGGCCGTCAAACGGCCGGGGCCTGCGCCCCATGGCCATAAAGGGCTTCCCCCGACATCTTGCCGTGGGGACCGAAACGGAAGATTTCGCAGGCGCGACGGGGTGGGCCGTCCAATTCCGCTTCGTAATGGACGACCATGGTCTGGCTGGTCTCGTCGCAGATCATCGCCAGGGCGCGAAAATGCAGATGGCCGACGCGGTCCAAAGCCGATCGCCAATAGGCCCGGATCGTGTCGCGACCGCGCAGTTCACCCGATCCGGTCACCGTGGAGGCCAACGGTGAGCGGAAAACCGCGTCCGCCGCGAAGCCCGCCACCACGCCCTCCACATCACGGCGGTTCCAGGCCGCGATCCAGGCTTCTCCATGCTCGATCATCTGGTCACGCGTCAGCATGCTTGGTTCCCCTTCCACGAGTTGCAGCGTTTTCCCGCCGTCACTGACGCAGGAAATAGATCAAGTCCAACACCGGCGGCGGCGTCTTGGTGGCCGACAGCATGTCGTGGACCTGCCCCCGGTGGTGGGTGGCGTGGTTGAACATGTGCAGCATGGTCAGCCCCAGCGGACTGGAACACGGCTGCCCCGCCATGGTGCGATAGGAAAATTGCGCGTCGAGATCGGCCAAGGGCGCATCGAACAGCGCGACGATGCGGGCATCCATCATGGTGCGGGCCAGGGCCAGGTCGTCAAAATCGGCGTGCAGGATCTGGTCCAGCGCCTTGATTCCATGGCTCTCGTCGCCGGTGAAGCGCCCCATCCACAGCATGTCGCCCACCAAACCGTGGTTCAAGGTGGCAAGGATGGACCCGAAGAAGCTTGTACGCGGCCGGGCCAGTTCGTCAGCCGGCAAAACGCGGCAGGACCGGTAAAGGCGCTGGTTGGCCCAGGCGTTGTAGCGGGCCAGGGTGCGCAAGGTGTCGGGCGTCATGACAGGGACTGGGGAGGGGCCGAGGGGATCATGGTCTGCTGCATGATGGCGCACAGCTTGCGCTGGCCGTCCTTCACCGCGAAGACCTCGCCCCGCGTCACCATCAGCACCTTGCCCGCCTTGACCACTTCGCCCCGCGCCAGCAAGGACTCGCCCGCCGCCGGAGACAGCAGGTTGAGCTTGAACTCGACCGTCAACACGTCGCTGTCGGCGGCGGCGCGGGTCATGGCGGCGTACCCCCCCGCCGTGTCGGCCAGGGCGGCGACGACGCCGCCGTGAAAGAAGCCGTGCTGCTGCCGCAGCTTGTCGTCGCCGGTGACGGCGATTTCGCACAAACCGTCGTCAAGCTGGGTGATGCGGGCGCCATAAAGCTGCATCAGCCCTTGGGCGGCAAAGCTTGAATAAACCCTTTCCATCGCCATCCTCCGAACGTGTTCTTCAGGCATGGTCAGCGCTGGGCCGGGTGTCGGCAATCGAGTAATTTTCACCCTTGCTCAAGAAAAATGCGTTTGCCAGCGCCCCCATCACCCCGGACAGTGTTCCCCATGGCCTATCGTCTGCCCCCGCTGAACACCCTGCGCCTGTTCGAGGCCGCCGGCCGCCATTGCAGCTTCAAGTCGGCCGCCGAGGAACTGGGCCTGACCCCCAGCGCCGTCAGCCACGGCATCCAGACCCTGGAAGACTGGCTGGGCGTGCCCTTGTTCGTGCGCGGGCACCGGTCGCTGGAACTGACGGTGGCCGGACGCGCCTATTTGCCCCGAATCCGCGACGCGCTGGCACACTTGGCTTCGGCCACCGAGGCCGTGCCCGGTCGGCGTCCCACCGGCAGGCTGTCGGTCAGTGTGGCGCCGTCCTTCGGGCTGCGTTGGCTGGTACCCAACCTGCATCGCTTCCACGACCGTCATCCTGATATCGAGGTGACGCTGGACACCTCGCACCGGCAGGTCGAGTTTCCCCGCGACGGCGTCGACCTGGCCATCCGCATGGGCCGGGGGGACTGGCCCGATCTTTACGCCCTGTGCCTGGTGGTGGAAGAACTGGTCCCCGTCTGCTCGCCCGAGATGGCGGCGGCCATCGCCACCCCCGCCGACCTGCGCGGCAAGACCCTGCTGCATGTGGTCAATGTCAGCGAGGATTGGGCGGCCTGGGCCGATCTGGCCGACATGGTCGACTTGGACCTGGGACGCGGGCTGCGGCTGGACACATTGCACATGGCGCTGGAAGCCGCCGCCCAGGGATTGGGCATCGCCATCGGCCGGCTGCCCCTGGCCGCCGCCGACATCGCCGCCGGCCGATTGGTCCCCGTCCTTGGCCCGCCACGCCGCTGCCACACCGGCTATTGGCTGGTCACCGGCCGGGATTCCCTGGCCCGCCCCGAGGTGGTGGCTTTCCGCAACTGGATCCGTTCGGAATTGAAGGGGAAGAAGGCCCCGAGCATTTTCACGCAAAGCGTGGACATGCGATAAGCCCGAGCGGCGCCTGAGCAGCCCGCCAAGGGCCATGTGTAAGAGCTAGACCAGTTTCCGCTTTAGCTGAAATTGGTCTAAGGGTCAGGCAAGCGCTCCTCACCCAAGGATGAAACCAACTCGTTTGCCGTCGCCACGTCGTCGCGGTTTCCATGAAAGCCTGCACAGGAGGTTGTCATGGAATTCTGGTTCGATTTCTCTTCGCCCTACGCCTTCTTCGCCGCCCAAGACGTTGACGGCCTGGCGGCACGCCACGGCCGCTCGGTGACCTGGCGGCCGTTCATGCTGGCGGCGGCGTTCCAGGTGACCGGCATGTCGTCCTTCTCGCGGGCGCCGTTGCGCGGCGATTACGGACGCCACGACTGGGACCGGATCGCCCGCGCCAAGGGCATACATTTCGCCCTGCCCCCCTTCCACCCCTACAACGCCCTGCATCCGGCACGGACGTTCTATTGGTTGGCGGCAAGCCATCCGGATATGGCCAAGGACTTCGCCCTGGCCTGTTTCGCCGCCTATTTCCAGGACGGCGCCGACCTGCGCCAGCCCGACGTGGTGGCCGACATCGCCGCCGACCAAGGCGCCCCGCGCGACCAGGCGCTGGCCGCCATGGCCGCCCCCCAGTTCAAGGAGTGCTTCCGCCAAGCCACCGAGGAAGCGCTGGCCAAGGGCGTGTTCGGCTCGCCGTTCTTCCTGGTGGACGGCGAACCGTTCTGGGGATGGGACCGCCTGCCCATGGTCGAGGAATGGTTGTCTGGCGGTGGTTGGTGAGCCATGGAAGGTCGGGTGGTCCGGCGCTTATGGCGATGGCTTGGCGAAACACTTCTCAGGCTGCCCAGGCTGTGGCTGGAACGCAGCCGCAGCCGTACCGCGTTGCGCCGTCTGGATGAACGCATGCTGAAGGATATCGGAGTGTCGAAGCAAAGTGTGGAATGGGAAGTGCGCAAGCCCTTCTGGCGCGACTGAACCACAGCCCCGAAACGGCGAAAGGCCCCAGGTTTACCTGGGGCCTTCCATGGTGCTGCCGAATGGAATCGAACCATCGACCTTACCCTTACCAAGGGTATGCTCTACCGACTGAGCTACGGCAGCATCTTCGCTGTGGGCGGGTGCCCCGTGAAGAGGGGCGCTTTATGCCAAAGCTTTCCCCCCCGGTCAAGCGTCTTTTTCAGCCCCCTTGACCCAAAGCGCGATGCGGTGAAAATGCTGGACATGAGCAGCCCAGACGACACGACCAAAAAGCCCAGCCCGGCCGAGTTGCGGCGCCAGCGTCAAGCCCAGGCGCTGCGGGCCAATCTGGCGAAGCGCAAGGCCCAGGACCGCGCCCGCGCCGAGGAAGACGAAGCAGAAAAGGCCAGCGGCTTGCAAGGGGCCGAAACTGACGTTACAACGGGCGGCTAAAGTTTTTGGAGCACGCTGATGTCCGTCATGCCCGACACCTGGATTCGTGAAATGGCCACCAAGCATGGCATGATCGAACCCTTCACCGAGAAGCTGCAGCGCGAAGGCGTGATCTCGTACGGGCTGTCCTCTTACGGCTATGACGCCCGCGTCGCCCCGGAATTCAAGATTTTCACCAACGTCGATTCGGCGGTGGTCGACCCCAAGGGCTTCAACGACAAAAGCTTCGTCGATCGCGAAACCGACATCTGCGTCATTCCGCCCAATTCCTTCGCGCTGGCCCGCACGGTGGAATATTTCCGCATTCCGCGTGACACCTTGGTGATCTGCCTGGGCAAGTCCACCTATGCCCGCTGTGGCATCATCGTCAACGTGACGCCCTTGGAACCGGAATGGGAAGGCCACGTGACCTTGGAATTTTCCAACACCACGCCCTTGCCGGCCAAGATTTACGCCAACGAGGGCGCTTGCCAGTTCATCTTCCTGAAGGGCGCCAGCGTCTGCGAAACCTCGTACCGCGACCGCTCGGGCAAGTACCAGGGCCAGAAGGGCGTCACCCTGCCCCGCCTGTAAAGGGGTTGAAAACCGGCAAGGGCAGGGCTAAACCCTGCCCTTCTTCGTTTCCAGTCATATCAAGGACATCGCATGGACCGCATCCGCATCGTCGGCGGCACTCCGCTTAAAGGCACCATCGCCATCGGTGGCGCCAAGAACGCCGCCCTGACCCTGATGCCGGCCTGCCTGTTGACCGACCAGACGCTGTCGCTGTCCAACCTGCCCCATCTGGTGGACATCACCACCATGGCCAATTTGCTGGCCCAGCACGGCGTCGGCATGGCGCTGAACGGTTCGTCGGACAAGGGCGGCCATACCGGCCGGGTGCTGGATTTGACCGCCGCCGACATCGTCAACACCACCGCGCCCTATGACCTGGTGCGCAAGATGCGGGCCTCGGTTCTGGTGCTGGGGCCGCTGTTGGCCCGCTGCGGCCAGGCCAAGGTGTCGTTGCCCGGCGGCTGCGCCATCGGCACCCGCCCCGTCGACCTGCACCTGAAGGCGCTGGAACAGATGGGCGCCAAGATCGAGCTGACCGAGGGCTACATCCACGCCCAGGTGGACGGCCGTCTGCAAGGCGCCCACATCATCTTCCCCCAAGTCACCGTCGGCGGCACCGAGAACATCCTGATGGCCGCCACCCTGGCCGAGGGCGAAACCGTCATCGCCAACGCGGCGCGTGAGCCGGAAGTCACAGACCTGGCCCAATGTCTGGTGGCCATGGGCGCCAAGATCGACGGCATCGGCACCGGCACCCTGCGCGTCCAGGGTCAGGACCGGCTGCACGGCGCCGAATATTCGGTGGTTCCCGACCGCATCGAGACCGGCACCTACGCGGTGGCCGCCGCCATCACCCGCGGCGACGTGGAACTGCTGGGCGCCCGCTGGGATTTGATGGAATCGGTCAACAAAAGCTTGCGCGAATGCGGCGTGGTGGTCGAACGCACCGAACGCGGCATGCGGGTGCGCGGCGACGTGGGCGACATCGTCGGCGCCGACATCATGACCGAACCCTATCCCGGCTTCCCCACCGACATGCAGGCCCAGTTGATGGCCCTGGCCGCCACCGCCAACGGGGCGTCGATGATCACCGAGACCATCTTCGAGAACCGCTACATGCACGTTCCCGAACTGATGCGCATGGGGGCACGGATCAACGTCCATGGCTCGTCCGCCATCGTGCGCGGGGTCAAGACCCTGTCCGGCGCCCCGGTGATGGCCACCGATTTGCGGGCGTCGTCATCCTTGATCCTGGCCGGCCTTGCCGCCCACGGCGAGACGGTCATCAACCGCGTCTACCACCTGGATCGCGGATACGAACGGGTGGAAGAGAAGCTTGCCGCCTGTGGCGCCGTCATCGAACGGCTGAAGGGCGAAGCGGCGGAATAGGTGAACAGAACGCTATGGGGTTGATGAGTTTACGCCCTAGTCAGTCCCTGACCACCCGGAACCCGATGTCGTAGCCGAAGCTGCGCCCGTCCTCGCCGACGCGGGCGGCCGAGCGCGACTGATAGGGGACGAAATACCAGCTGCCGCCCTTGACCACGCGTTTCGGGCAACTGGTGTCGACGACCGCGACGCCGTCGCGCGGGCGGCCCTGATGGCTGGGCTTCCAGCAATCCAGCGTCCATTCCCACACATTGCCGTTCATGTCGTGAAGTCCCCACGGATTGGGCATCATGGTTCCCGCCGGGGCCGGCCGATGGTCGAAGCGCGGGTCGCAACGCTGGCAGACCGCCCGGCCTTCTTCCATCCCCGCCCCCCAGGGGAACAAGGTGTTGGTGCCGGCGCGGGCGGCGTATTCCCATTCCGCTTCCGACGGCAGGCGATAGGGCTGACCGGTCTTCTTCGCCAGCCAGGCGGCAAAGGCTTGGGCGTCGGCGAAGCTGACATGGGTCATCGGCATGTCGTCGTCCTTCCAGCGTAAATCCGCCGGGATCGCCTTGCAGCCGCCATCCGCCGCGCAAGCCTTCCATTGCCGCACCGTGGTTTCGGTCCGGGCGATGGCGAACGGCGCCACGCGCACGGTGAAGGGGGCGCTGTCGTCGCCCAACTGCCCCAGACCGCCAGCGACCGCCACCATCTCGGGGCAGTCACGGCATTGGGCGGCGACACTGGAAAGGGGGACCATCAAGGTCAGAAGCGACGCCAAAATCCAGCGGATCATGCCTGTTACACTTTGTTGCCAAAAAGCCGGGGCGACGACATCGCCGCGTTACCGTGACGTGGTGGAATCAAACCATGGAAAGACAGATTTTGTACAGGAGGAAGCCATGAAGACCACCTTGAAAACCATCGCCGTTTTCGCCGGTCTGTTGCTTCTGGCCGGTTGCGCCGCCCAAGCGGGCGACACCCCCAACCAGACTCTGAATTGCCCCGGCAACGGCCCCGGCTGGCGCCATGAACAAATGGTGCAGGCCCGCATGAACAACGCTGACCGGCCGTGTGGCATGGCAGTGCGGGCTCAGGGCATGGGTCCCGGCTATGGCCAGGGCATGCGCGGCTTCGGCCCGCCCACCAACGCCGACGGCACCGTCGACACCAGCAAGTTGCCGTCCTGGTGCCCGTACGCCACCAAGACCGAGTAGCGTTTGCCCCCTCCCCCCCCCGGCTACTCGGTCGCCGCAGACGCCCCCGCCGCTCTCCCTCGGCGGGGGCGTCTTTGTCTTGGGCGTCGGCGATGCTAGGATGGCGGACCGAATTCCGGCGGAGAGACGATGCCGCGCCTTGTGCCCTTGTTGTTGAGCCTGTTGCTGGCCCTGACCGCGTCGCTGCCGGCGCGGGCCAAGGACGAGTTGGTCATCGGCATCACCCAGTTTCCGTCGACGCTGCATCCCAATCTGGATTCCATGATGGCCAAGACCTATGTCATGGCCATGACGGCACGGCCGCTGACCGCCTACGACGCCAAATGGCAACTGGTCTGCATGCTGTGCGACCGCCTGCCCAGCTTCGACAACGGCCTGGCGAAACGCGAAACCACCCCCCAAGGCAAGCCCGGGGTGGCGCTGACCTTCACCCTGCGCGACGGCCTTTATTGGGGCGACGGGGTGAAGGTGACCACCAAGGACATCGTGTTCACCTGGGAAATAGGCCGGCATCCCCAGTCCGGGGTGGCCGACGGCGAGATGTACCGCCGCATCCTGGCCATCGATTCCAAGGACGACAGGACCTTCACCCTGCACCTGGACCGCGTGACCTTCGACTACAACGTCATGAACGGCTTGCAGCCCATCCCGGAACACCTGGAACGCCCGCGTTTCCTGGCCGACCCGGCCCAGTACCGGGTGCGCAACGGCTACGACCAAGAACCGGCGCAACCCGGCCTTTACAACGGTCCCTATGTGATCACCCAGGTGGTCCAGGGCAGCCATGTGGTGATGCACCCCAACCCGCACTGGAAAGGCACGCCGCCGGCCTTCAAACGGCTGGTGGTGCGTGCTGTCGAAAACACCGCC
>JAIWOG010000204.1 GCA_020217035.1 Magnetospirillum sp.
GCCCTGGAAGCGCAATTGGCTTCGGGCGGAATCGACATGATCGCCGGTGAGTTGGGGCTGCCGCTGGAACAGGCCATCGCCCTGGACAAGCGGGCCGACCCGCGCTTTCGCATCGTCTACAAATCGGGGCTGGTCTACGAACATGTGGACGTTAACCTGGATTCCCCCATCCTGTCCGACCGCCGGGTGCGTCAGGCGTTGATGCACGGCCTGGACCGCCAGGGCATCAACCGGCAATTGTTCGGCGGCCGCCAACCGGTGGCCGAATCCTCGGTCAACCCGCTGGACGGGGTCCACGCGACCGACACCCCCCAATATCCCTATGACCCGGTCAAGGCGGCCCTGTTGCTGGACCAAGCCGGCTGGAAGCTAAGCGGGGGCGTCCGCCGCAACGCCAAGGGCGAGGCCCTGGTGGTCGAATTGATCACCACCGCCGGCAACCGTTCGCGCGAGCTGGTGTCGCAGGTGATCCAAGGGCAATGGCGCAAATTGGGGATCGATGTGCGCCTGAAGGCCGAACCGCCCCGCGTGTTCTTCGCCGACACCGTCACCAAGCGCCGCTTCCCCCATCTGGCGCTTTACGCCTGGATCTCGGCCCCGGAAAGCGTGCCGCGCACCACGCTTCATTCGACCCAAATCCCCAGCGCCGCCAATGCCTGGAGTGGCCAGAACAATCCCGGCTACGCCAATCCCGAGATGGACAAGCTGCTGGACTCCATCGAAACCGAGCTGGACACCACCAAGCGCAAGGAATTGTGGCGCCGCTTGCAGCATCTTTACGCCACCGACCTGCCGGCGCTGCCTTTGTTCTTCCGCGCCGATTCCTATGTCTTGCCCAAGCAATTGGAAGGGCTGGAACCCACCGGCCACCAAAACCCCAGCACATTGTGGGTGGAACAGTGGCGGTGGCGGCCATGACCGCCTGGCTGACCTCGCGGTTGCTGCAATCCCTGGCGGTGCTGGTGGTGATGAGCCTGGTGGTGCATGGCCTGATGGCCTTGATGCCCGGCGACCCCATCGACTTGATGATCGCGTCGGACCCGCATCTGACTGCCGCCGACGCCATCCGCCTGAAGGCGCTGTACGGGCTGGACAGGCCATGGGGCGAACGCTACCTGGCCTGGGCCGGGCAAGTCTTGCGGGGCGAACTGGGTTATTCGCGACTGTTCGCCAAACCGGTGCTGGACATCATGGCGCCGGCCATCGTCAATTCGCTGACCCTGATGGGCTCGGCCCTGGCGCTGTCGCTGCTGGTTGCGGTGCCCCTGGGCGTCTTCGCCAGCCGCCGCCCCGGCGGCTGGGCCGACCATCTGGTCAATACCGTCAGCTTTGCCAGCGTGTCGCTGCCCACCTTCTGGCTGGGCCTGATGCTGATGGTGCTGTTCGCGGTCAAACTGGGCTGGCTGCCGGCCGGCGGCATGCAATCCTTGACCGGCGACAGCGGCGGAATTGTCGACAGCCTGCGCCACATGGCGCTGCCGGTGGCCACCTTGGCCATCGCCGGGATCGGTCAATATGCCCGCCACACCCGCGCCGCCATGCTGAACGAAGCGGCCCAGGATTATATCCGCACCGCCAAGGCCAAGGGCTGCGGCCCGCGCCGGCTGGTGTGGCGCCATCAGTTCCGCAACGCCCTGCTGCCGCTGGTCACCCTGCTGGGGCTGGAATTCGGCAATTTGTTTTCCGGCGCCCTGATCACCGAGACGGTATTCGGCTGGCCCGGCATGGGCAAGCTGATCGCCGATTCGGTGATGGGCAACGACTTCAACCTGGCGCTGACCGCCTTGATGCTGGCCACCGCCATGACGCTTTTGGGCTCGGTGCTGGCCGACCTCGCCATGGCGCGGCTGGACCCCAGGATACGGCTGCGATGAAGGCCCGCGACCTGCCCGCCATGCTGGGGGCCGTCTTGCTGGTGTTGCTGGCCGCCGCCACCCTGTCGGCGCCGTGGCTGGGCGCCGACCCGGAAGCCATGAACCTGGCCGCCATCCACGCCGCCCCCAGCCTGGCCCATCCCCTGGGCACCGACGAGTTGGGCCGCGACGTCGCCTCGCGCCTGCTGCATGGCGGCCGGGTGTCGCTGGCGGTGGCCTTGGCGACAGCCCTGCTGGCCGCCCTGCTGGGCACCACCATCGGCCTGGTGGCCGGCTATCGTGGCGGCTGGGTCGATTCCACGCTGATGCGGCTGACCGACGGGGTGATGGCCCTGCCCTTGCTGCCGCTGCTGATCGTGCTGGCGGCGCTGGACCCGGCCAAGCTGGGTATCGGCGACGAGGCGCGGTCGTCGGAAGCCTTCATGGTCGGCCGCATGGTGGTGATCATCGCCCTGGTCGGCTGGACCGGCGCCGCCCGGCTGGTCCGCGCCCAGACTCTCAGCGTCAAGACCCGCGACTACGTCCGCGCCGCCACCGCCTTGGGGGCGACACCCGGCCGCATCATGATCCGCCACATCCTGCCCAACGTCGCCTCGCCCATGGTGGTGGCGGCGACCCTGTCGGTGGGCAACATCATCCTGGTGGAAAGCGCGTTGTCCTTCCTGGGCCTGGGGGTGCAGCCGCCCATGGCGTCTTGGGGCAACATGCTGACCGGGGCGATGAACGTCATCTGGTCGGCGCCCGACCAGGCCCTGTGGCCGGGCCTGGCCATCTTCGTCACCGTGCTGGCCTTCAACCTGGCGGGGGACGGCCTGCAACGGCGGCTTGATCCGCGTCGCTAGGGCGTAAACTCATAAACCCCATAGCGTTCTGTTCACCTAAGACGCCGTAATGTCAGGAACCGAGCGCCGGCTGTACCCGAGGTACAGCCAAGCGACGGTGACGTCGCAGTACGGCGTCTTAGGTGAACCCGACGGGCAGGCCCCACAAGGCCATATAAAATGCCGGGAAATGCAGGCGATAGCGGGGCTATCGCCAAATTTGACGGCAGGGTTAGATGGCCTTGCGGGGCCTGCAGAACGCTATGGGGTTTATGAGTTTACGCCCTAGGGCTTTTCTTGGCGATACCGCCATCGGCCGACAGGGTGAAATGGAACACCGTACCGCCGTCCGGGTTGGGCTGATACCAGATACGGCCGCCGTGGCGACTGACCACCCGCTTGCAGATGGCCAGGCCGATTCCGGTCCCGTGGTACTGGCCGGGGCCGTGCAGGCGGCGGAACACCTCGAAGATGTCCTGGTCGCAAGCGTCGATGCCGATGCCGATGCCGTTGTCGGCGACGCAGAAATGGTGATAGCCCTTTTCCAACCCGTGATAGGACACCAAGACCCGGGGGGCGCGACCGGGGGCGCGGAACTTCACCGCGTTGCCGATCAGGTTCTGGAACAGTTCGGCCAGACGGGCCGGCTGACCCAACACCACCGGCAAGGCTTGGACATGGATGTCGGCGCCGGCTTCGACCACCGCTTCATCCAGATCTTGCAGAACCGACCGGCACAAAGCGGCACAATCCACCGCCACCACCTCGTCGCTGGCGGCACCAAGCCGGGAATAGGCCAACAAATCGTTGACCAGGTCGTTCATGCGTCGGGCGCCGTCGACGGCGAATTGGATGAATTCGTCGGCGTCGTCCCCCATCTGGCCGCCATAGCGCTTTTGCAGCAATTGCAGGAAGGTGCTGATCGAGCGCAGGGGTTCGCGCAAATCGTGGCTTGCCACATAGGCGAAGCGTTCCAGCTCGGCGTTGGCGTCGTTCAGGTGGTCCACCAGCCGGGCCATTTCGTCGCGATGGCGCCGCCGTTCCGAGATGTCCTGGTGGACGCCAATGTAATGGGCCAGGTCGCCGTCCTTCTCGCGCACCGGGGCCAGGACCACGCTTTCCCAATATAGCCCGCCATTGGCCCGGCAATTCAGCATGTCGCCCTGCCACACCCCGCCGCCGGCTTGCGCCGCCAGTTGCGGATAGCTGAGCGGCGGCGCTTCGGAATCGCTGCGCAGCAACACCTTCCGACCCGCCAGCCGCGACAGATTGTCCACCCCCTGGCTGGTCAAGTAGGCCGGATTGGCATAGTCGACCAGGCCGTCTTGGGTGGCGATGACGATGCCCACCGGATTGCGCTCCAAGGTTTCCACCAGGCTGCGCTTCATCATGGCGAAACCATCGCTCAGCATGTCGATCTCGGCGATGAAGGACCCCCGCGTCCCGCCAGACTCGAAATCCCAGCCGAGCGTCCGTTCGGCGTCGCAGGCCAGTTGGGTGACCGGACGCACGATGTGCCGGGCAAGCCACCATGCCAGGACCAGGCTGACCGCCGCCAGGGCGGCCCCGCCCAGGAAGATGTTGCTCCGCATACGGTCGATGCGGCCGGTGAAGTCGGATTCGGGGGCGAACACCGCCACTTCGATGGAATCGTCGCCCAAACCGCGCAGAACCTGCCGCAGCACCGAATAACCGGCGACCGGACGCACGTCGCCTTGTGGCGGGAACACCAGGTCGAAGGGCGGGCCGGACAAAGCCGACACCTGGGACAAAGGATCCACGGCCGGCATTTGCCGGCCACTGAGCGCCATCAGGCGGCGGTTGGCGTCGAACACCATGATGCCGCCGTTGTCCGAGACGTCTTGGCGGTCCAGGAATGCCTGCAACGACGACAAGGTCAGATCGGCCCCCACCACCAGGCCGCCGCCGGCATGGCGCGAGGCGGTGATCCCCGGCGCCTTCAACGAATTGAACAGATAAGGCGGCGAGACGCTGACGCCGTCGTCGCCGATGGCTTGCCCGTACCAGCGGCGCTGACGCGGATCGTATTCGGCGGTGACGTCCAGGTAATCCCGCAACACGTGGCCCTGGGCATCCAGGAACACCCAACGCTGCCGACGCTGACCGTCCACCGAATTCAGGATGGTGCGCACGATCAACCGGGTGTCGGGGGGCGCGTGGTGGGCCGCCACGATCGCCGCTTGGCCACGGGTGGCGATCACCTGCAGGAAATCGCCGTCGTGGTTGGCGGCATACAGGGAGTAAAGGTCGGGAACCGCCTGCAAGGTCTTGGCGAACAAGGGAAAGGCCGGATGGTCACGGCCGTCGGAAACCATGGCGGCCCGCACTTGCGGCTGACCGGACAGGATGTTGACCGGCGTTTCCACCATGTTGAACAGCACGTCGACACGGTCGCGCACCGCCTCGGCCAATTGGCCGAAATGGGTTTGGGCGGATTCGCGGGCCGCCTTCCAGCTTTCATGGACGACCACGGTCAAGGCCAGCCCGGACGTGGCGACGACCACCAGCAGCACCAGGACCGAAATGGTGATGTGGAAACGGACCCGAAGGGGCGGTAGAAGCGGCATCGAAGCCCCCTGACGCACCAAACGGCAGAAGGAGAAGGCTTCCTTCCACCTTCGAAGACCTTAATTCACATCAAAAGATGATCAAACAACAAAAGCTCTGAAGTTGCCCACGGCCGGCTTCCGACAACCGGCCGTGGGGTTCTTGGTCAGTGGCTCATCAACACCGGCACGGTCATGTGCCGCAACATGTGGCGGGTGGCGCCCCCCAGGACCAGTTCGCGCAGGCGCGACCGGCCATAGGCCCCCATGACGATCAGGTCGGAATCTTCGTCGGCGGCCCGCGACAGCAGCATTTGGCCGACATTCAAATCCTCGGCCCGCACGTGTTCGCACACGGCGTTGACGCCGTGACGGGTCAGATGCAGGCAGATGTCGGCACCGGGCACGTCGCCATGCCCGGCCATGCCGCCATGCGGGTTGACGGCGATGACATGCACCAGCTTGGCCTTTTCCAAGATGGGAAGTGCGTCGTGCACCGCCCGCGTCGCCTCGCGCGAGCCGTTCCACGCCACCAGCACCCGCTGGCCGAGCGACGAGAAATTGCCGGCATCGGGCACGATCAGCACCGGGCGGCCCACATCCATGATCAGCGCGTCGGCCAACGGCCGCTCGCCTTCGTCCAGGTTGGCGCCCTGGCCGACGATGGTCAGGTCAGCATAGCGTGCGTGCAACGACACCGTGTCCACCAGATCGCCGTCCACGTCGCGCCACTCGGTGGTGGCGCCGGCGGCGGGCTGGATGGTGTCGAACAGCGCCCGTGCCTCACGCGCGGCTTCGGCGTTGAATGCCTCCCGCACGCGGTCGATTTCGGGACCGTATTGAGCGGCGATGAATTGCGGCAACAACGGCCGCGTGCGCACGTTCAGCGCGATCAGGTGCCCCTGTTGGGCCTGGGCCAGCATGTCCGCCAGTTGCAGGCGCACCTTGCACTGGGCGGAATTGTCCACGTGGACCAGGATATCCTTGAACGCCATCGTCTTTCGTCTCCAGACGTTTTACATCCGAGGGACGATCATAGACCGGGTTAAGTGGTCACACCAGTCCCCACTGCATCCCCGGCTGACGGCAGAGTGACCGCCAGTCGGGCGCCGCCGCCGGGATTGTCCTCGGCCCGGATGTCGCCCCCCAGATGTTCGACGACGCGCCGGCAAAGGGCCAAGCCCATGCCCAGGCCGGGGATGGTGGGATGCGGGCCGCCGCGCTTGAACAGCCCGAACACCAACTCGCGGCTGTCGGGGGCGATGCCGGGGCCGTTGTCCTCGACGGCGAAGCCCGACCGGCCGCCATGGCTCCAGCCGATGACGCGAATACGGGGGGCTTGTTCCTCGCCGGAATATTTCAGGGCGTTGGACAAAAGATTCAGCACCAGACTGTAGATCTGCCTGGGATCGGCCTGGACCACCGGCAGCGGCTCGACCACCTCGACCTTGGCGTGGCGCTCGTCCATGGCCGGGCGCAAATCGGCAAGAACCTGGGCGACGACCTCGGCCAGCGCCACCGGCTCCCTCTTTTCCTCGCGCTGGCCGATGCGGGCGTAATCCAGCAACGAGGTGATCATCGCCGCCATGCGCTTGGCCCCTTGCTCGGCCATGTCCATGTATTCGGCGGTGCCGGGATCCAACTTGTCGGCCAAGGCGCGATGGGCCAAGGCGAGGAAGCTCGACACCATGCGCAACGGTTCCTGCAAATCGTGGGACACGGCGAAGGCGAAGTTTTCCAGTTCTGCGTTCGAACGCCGCAACTCCGCCATCAGTTCCTGGTTCCGCGCTTCCACCTGCTTGCGTTCGCTGATGTCGCGGAAAACCAGCACGACGCCGCGATCCCGGCCCTCGCCCCACGAGCCGACCATCAGTTCCACCGGAAAGCTGGTGCCGTCCTTGCGCCAGAACAGGTCGCTGGCGACATGGCGCGGCTTGCCGTCGGCCAGGCTGAGATGCACCGGACAATCCGCGGCGGGGTTGGGGGTGCCGTCGGCCCGTGAATGATGGATCAAGGCGTGGTGCGAACGTGCTTCCAGGTCGCCCAGGCTCCAGCCGGTCATACGTTGGGCCGCCGGGTTGGCGAAAATGGTCAAGCCTCGGCTGTCCAGGGCGATCATGCCGTCGATGGCGTTGTCCAAGATCAGCCGGTTCAGCTTGGAAACCTCGGTCAGTTCGGCTTCGATACGACGGTGTTCACGCGTTTCCGCCCGCAATTCGGCGACGGACCGGGCCAGGGACGCCATTTCGTCGAACCCCTCGGCCACTCGCTTGGGCGGATTGTCCTCGGCCGTCTCCAGGTAGTCGCGCAAGCCTTGCAGGCGTCTGACCATGCCCCGGTTCACCGCCAGGCTCCCCGCTGTCGCCAGCACCAAGACGGCCAGCAAGATCAGATGCCAGGTGATCTCGCGCAGGACGGCATGTTCCTGGGCCTGGGCCTGGGCCATGCCTTCCTGGGCAGCCACGTCCATGACCTTGGCCACCGCGTCCAAGGCGGGAACCGAGGACGACGTGTAGGACGGCAATGCCTCCATCGGCAGGCGGTTGGCGACGAAAGCCGCCAACACCGCGTCCTGCAAGGGCCGGAAATTGCGGTAAACCTCGCGTTCCACCCCGGCCACCGCTTCCGCCAACGCCGCGTTGCCCGCCTGCGCCGCCTCGCGCCGCAAGCTGCTCCAGGCGGCGTCGCCCTGGCCGCGCAGCCGCGCCAGTTCCTGTATCTGCTCGGCCTTGGGGGGCTTTCCGGTGGCCAGGATGGCTGCGATGCGCGTCGATTCCACCCCCAGCGTGTTGCGCAGGTCGAAGGCGTGCAACGACACCCGGGCCAGGGGGGGAAGCTCTCCCTGGCGCCCCAGCAGGAACACGCTTTCCGGCACGCCTTCCAGCATGGCGGTCAGGGAATTGAACCATTGGCCGGGGAACAGCGGGTCACGCTGGGACAGCGGGATGGACATGTAGAAATCGGCGCGTTGCCGCAAGTCGCCCAGCATTTGCTGCTGGCGCGACAGACGACGCGCCAAGGCGGTGTTGCCCTCGTCCAGCAATTGGATGGCGTGGCCGTATTCCTTGTCCACCAGCCCTCGCCGGTCGTCCAGGAAACGGCGGTTCTCCTCGCTGATCAGCGAATCGGCCCGCAACACCACATTGGTGCGTCCGCGCTCGAAAGCCAGATGCTGGGCGCCACGGACGATGTGACCCAAGACCCTTTCGGCTTGATGCTGGTCACGCGCCAAGCTCAGCATCGTGCCTTGCCGGACCAGTTCGATCGACACCACCGTCGCCACGACCCCCAGGATCGTCAGCAACAACACCGTCAGCACTGTTTTTGCGGAAACCCGCGCCACCTTGTCCTCGGTCACTTATGTATTCAGGCTTCCCTCTCCCAGACCAAAGTCTGGCATAGATCGCCTCCCAGGAAAACAGCCATCCCCCCTTATAAACGAAATGGGCAGCTCCCATTTGCAAGCAATGGGGAAAGCCCCCCACGCGACCACGACAAAGCAGGGAACGCCGCATGTTCGGATTGACGCGAGCGCCCGATTTCTCCCATCCCGGACTGCGATGGTTCAACGTCGAGCACCCGCTGTCGCTGGCGGCCCTGCGCGGCAAGCTGGTGTTGCTGGATTTCTGGACCTTCTGCTGCGTCAACTGCTTCCACACCCAACCGGTGCTGCGCCAGTTGGAACAGCGTTTCGCCAACGAACTGGCGGTGGTCGGCGTCCATAGCCCGAAATTCGACCATGAACGCGACCCCCGCATGGTGGCCCAGGCCATCGACCGCTACGACATCACCCATCCGGTGGTCCACGATCCCGACATGGCCCTGTGGGACGCCTATTGCGTCCGCGCATGGCCGACCCTGGTACTGATCAGCCCCGAAGGCCGGGTGATCGGCCAATTATCCGGCGAACCCCACCCCGACCTGCTGCCCGAAGGAATCGCCGAGATGATCGAGCGGTTCTTTTCCATGGGCAAGTTGCGCCCGCGGCCGCTGGACCTGGCGCCCCGGGTGGTGGCGGGCGGACGCTTGCGCTTTCCCGGCAAGATCAAGCGTGGTCCGGACGGTTTGTGGGCCCTGGCCGATTGCGGACATCATCAGGTGGTGCTGCTGGACGACCGGGGCACCGAGATTCGTCGGTACGGCACCGGCGAGGCAGGTCGTCAAGACGGGGTCGAGGCCAGTTTCAACGGACCCGAAGGGGTGGCGCTGGACCGGGATTCCATCTATGTGGCCGACACCCGCAACCACCTGATCCGCCGTATCGACCGCGCCAGCGGCATCACCACCACCATCGCCGGCCAGGGCTGGCGCGGCGGCACCTTGGGCGACGCCGCCCCGGCCCTGGGAACCGCCCTCGCCTCGCCCTGGGACATCGACGTCGGGGGCGGCATCCTGTACTTCGCCAATGCCGGCAGCCACCAATTGGGTGCCCTTCACCTGGAACACGGCCTGGTCTGGCGTCTGGCCGGCTGTGGCGCCGAAAACCTGGCCGACGGCGACGGCGAACAATGCCTGTTGGCGCAACCTTCCGGCCTGGCGCTATGTCCGGACAGCCAGTCGCTTTACTTCGCCGATTCCGAAACCTCGGCCTTGCGCCGCCTGTGCCTGAAGACCGGGCAGGTGGAAACCCTGGTGGGCGCTGGCCTGTTCGATTTCGGCGCCGCCAACGGCCCCTTGGCCCAGGCCCGCCTGCAGCACCCGCTGGGGGTCAGCGTCGCCGGCGGCCGCCTGTTCGTCGCCGACAGCTACAACCACGCCATCCGCGTCGTCGATCCCGCCACGGGCCAGGTCAGCGACCTCAACCACCTGACCGGAATCATGGATTTGTGCGAACCCGCCGGCATCGCCGCCGACGGCGACCACCGCCTGCTGTTGTCCGACACCAACAACCACCGCGTCCTGGAAGTGGACCTGCGCGACGGCATAGTCCGCGCCTGGGCGGCCTGAGGTCTTAACCTGATTGTCATAGAGCTTGCGCACGGTATCCTGGTCCCCTGGTTCGGGGGAGACACGCCATGACGGCCAAGTCGCGTTCGCAGATCATCGGCGAGATCGAGGATTACATCGACAAGAACGGCGGGGTGTTCAGCCAATGGTTCGTCGGCTGCACCGGTGCTCCCAAGGGCATGCTGTTCACCCAGCATGGTGTCAAGCAGACGGGCGACGCCTGGATCGCCCGCCAAGCCAAGGACGACCTGGACGCCCACGACGTGGTGGAATATTTCGTGGCCACCCGCCGCACCAAGGGCCGCGCCAAGGAACGCAAGGACACCGACCTTTACGTCTACGCCTTCAAGGTCAAGTCGCACACCCGTATCTGATACCGCTCGGCCGATGAACTGACCCGTTGGGCCAATTCATTGGCCGGGCGTATTGCCCCTCGCCGGGCGCGGCCATCCGGCCGCTTGGCCGCCGCCGCAATGGCGGCTGGATACCGGCCAACGA